>JAJZTO010000056.1 GCA_021848865.1 Myxococcales bacterium | reverse complement strand
GGACGGCCCGGTGCGGGTGCGCGCCGGCCCGGTGGCCCGCGTGGTCTCGGCGAGGCCCGGCGAGCCGCTGCCGGCCTGAGGGGCGGCGCTCAGCCGCCGGCCGGCACGCGCAGCGCGCCGGCGGCCACCGCCCCCACCAGCCGCTCGCCCGGGGCGAGCGCGGTCCCCTCCCAGGCCACCGCCTGGCGCACCTCGGCCCCGGCCCCGACGCGGCAGCCCGCGCCGACCACCGCCGCCGGCCCCACCGCGGCGCCGGCCTCGACGCGGCTGCCGGCGCCGAGGAGCAGCGGCCCGCGCAGCACCGCGCCGGGCTCGACCACCACCCCCTCGCCGGCCCACACCCCGGGCTCGGGCCGGGGCGAGAGCCCGGCGCGGGGGTCGGCCCCGGGGCGCGGCCGGAGCGGCGCGCCGGCCAGCACCTCCAGGTTGGCGCGCAGGTAGCCGGCCGGGGAGCCCAGGTCGCTCCAGGCGCCGCGGTCCACGTGGCCGCGCACCCGCCCGTCGAGCAGCGGCGGGTAGACGTGGCGGTTCACGTCGCAGTCGAAGGGCTCGTCGGGCAGCTCGTCGAGCAGGCGGGGCGAGATCACGTGGTAGCCGGTGAAGTGCCAGGGGACGAGCCCCGGGCCGCCGGGTCCGGGGCGCCCGGCGATGCGCCGCACCGCCAGCCCGGCGTCGGCCTCCACCGGCGCGTAGGCGGCGCCCGGCGGCATGGGGGCGAGCAGCATCGTGGCCAGGGCGCCGCCGCGCCGGTGGGCCTCGATGGCCGCCGGCAGGTCGGCGTCGAAGAGCACGTCGCCGTTCAGGAGCAGGACGGCGCCCGCGCCCCGGAGCAGCGGCCGCGCCTGCCGCAGCGCCCCGCCGGTGCCGGCGATCACCGGCTCGGCCGAGACCGCCAGCTCCATGCCCAGCGCCGCCGCCGCGCCGCGCGCCGCGCGCTCCATCTCGGCCGCCCGGTGGTGGACGTTCACCACCACCCGGCGCACCCCGGCGCCGCGCAGGAGCGCCAGCGACCAGCGCACCAGCGGCAGGCCGCCGAGCGGCACCGCCGGCTTGGGGAGCAGGTCGGTCAGGGGGCGCAGCCGGGTGCCGAGCCCGGCGCACAGCACCATCCCCACCAGCTCCTCGTCCACGAGCCCCTCCGTGATACACCCACGCTAGCAGATGTCCCCGGCCGCCCGCCTTCGCCTCTTCTACTTCCTCTACTACGGGAGCGTGGGGGCGAACCTCCCCTACTTCGCCCCGTACCTGCGCGGCCTGGGCTTCAGCGGCGGCGAGATCGGGACGGTGCAGATGCTGGGGCCGCTGCTGGCGGCGCCGGTGGCCCTCTCCTGGGCCGCGGCGGCCGACCGGCTGGGCTCGCCGGCCCGTGCCCTCCGGCTCGCCGCGCTCTGGGTCCTGGCGAGCATCCTCTTCCTGCCGGCGGCCCGCACCCCGCTCGCGGTCGGGGCGGTCCTGCTCTCCCAGGCCCTGGCCGACCGCGCGGTGGTGCCGCTGGTGGACGCGGTCTCGATGGAGTACGTCCGCCACGAGCCGCGCCTCTCCTACGCCCGCATCCGGCTCTTCGGGTCGCTCGGCTACGTGGCGCTGGCCCTCGGGGTGGGGCTGCTCCTCGGGCTGCGCGGCGACCGGCCGGCCGACCTGGCGGTGCCGCTCACCCTGGTGGCCTGCGTCGGCGGCTACGCCCTGGCCGCCCGGAAGCTCCCCTCCCCGCCGCCCGCCGGGGAGCGGCCGCGGCTCGGAGAGGCGCTCGGCCTGCTGCGCAGCCGGCCGCTCCTGGCGCTCCTGGCGGTGGCCACGGTGCACTGGGGCGCCACCGCGCCCTACCACATCCTCTTCGGCCTGCACGTGCGCGACCTGGGGCTCCCGGCCTGGGTCACCGGCGTCGCCACCTCGGCCGGCGTCGGCGCCGAGATCGTGGCGCTGCTCCTCTTCCCGCGCCTCGAGGCGCGCCTCTCGACGCGCGGCCTCCTCGCGCTGGCCTTCGGCGGCAGCGCGGTGCGCTGGTTCCTCTCGGCCCACCTGCGCGAGGCGCCGGCGGTGGTCGCGGTGCAGCTGCTCCACGGCCTCACCTTCGGGGTCTTCTGGGGCGCGAGCGTGCGCGCGATGGCGCGCCTGGTGCCGGCGCGGTTGCGCGCCAGCGGCCAGGCCCTCTTCTCCGCGGCCGTCTTCGGCGGCGGGAACGCGATCGGCTACCAGCTCTCGGGGCGCGGCTACGACCACTACGGCGCGGTGGCGCCGCTCTTCGGCTGGGCGGGCGCCGCGGAGCTCGCCGCCCTCGCCGGGGCCCTGGTGCTGCTGCGGGAGCCGGGACGCGCCGCCGGTCCGGCGGAGGCGCACTGAGCGGATGGGTGGGACACGGGAGGCGGAGGTGGCATGACTCGACAGACAGGGTCCAGTACGACCCACCGCTTTGAGCCGCCCCCACATAGGCCAAATGCGAAGGGGAATTCGGCCGATTGATTTTGCTCAATGAGGCCAGGGATCTGGCGCGACCGTTCCGCTGCTCGAAATTCACACGCACTTCGTGCGCGCACCGCCTGCGGGGGAGGCGCGGACGTTGCGCCGCGTCTTGAATGGCCGTTCAAGGCTGTGGTAGGCGTCACCATCTCGTCAGCACCGCGCGCGGCACCTTCATCACCCCCCAGGGAGGACATCCATGGCTTCGCCTCAGCCGGCCCAGTCCGGCGTCGGGATTACCAAGGAAGAGAGGCTGGTGATTTTCGCCTCCTCGCTTGGCACGGTCTTCGAGTGGTACGACTTCTACCTGTACGGCTCGCTGGCCGCCTTCATCTCGAAGCACTTCTTCGTCGCGGTGAACGAGACCACCTCGTTCATCTTCGCCCTCCTCGCCTTCGCCGCCGGCTTCTTCGTCCGGCCCTTCGGCGCCCTCGTGTTCGGCCGGCTCGGCGACCTCATCGGCCGCAAGTACACCTTCCTCGTCACCATCGTGCTGATGGGCGGCGCGACCTTCGTGGTGGGCGTGCTTCCCGGGTACGCGACGCTGGGCATCGCCGCCCCGGTGATCCTCATCAGCCTGCGCCTGCTGCAGGGCCTGGCGCTCGGCGGTGAGTACGGCGGCGCCGCCACCTACGTGGCCGAGCACGCTCCGCCGGGCAAGCGCGGCTACTTCACCAGCTTCATCCAGACCACGGCGACGCTGGGCCTGTTCCTCTCGCTCATCGTCATCATGGTGGTGCGCATCGCCGTCGGCAACAAGGCCTTCGAGGACTACGGCTGGCGCATCCCCTTCATCCTCTCCATCGTCCTCCTGGCGGTCTCCATCTGGATCCGGCTGAAGCTGTCCGAGTCGCCGGTGTTCAAGAAGATGAAGGAGGAGGGCAAGCAGTCGAAGGCGCCCCTCACCGAGTCCTTCCTGCGCTGGGGCAACCTCAAGATCGTGCTCCTCGTCCTCTTCGGCGGCGTCGCCGGCCAGGGCGTGGTCTGGTACACGGGCATGTTCTACGAGCTCTTCTTCCTGCTCCAGACGCTGAAGATGGACGCCCAGCAGGCGAACCTGATCGTCGCCTTCGCGCTCATCATCGGCACCCCGTTCTTCATCGTCTTCGGCGTGCTCTCCGACAAGATCGGCCGCAAGAAGATCATCATGGTCGGCTGCGTCCTGGCCGCCATCACCTACTTCCCGATCTTCAAGGGCCTCACCAAGTACGCCAACCCCGACCTGCTCGCCGCCCAGGAGGCGGAGCCGGTGACGGTGGTGGCCGATCCCGCCGAGTGCACCTTCCAGTTCGACCCGGTCGGCAAGGCCACCTTCAAGACCTCCTGCGACATCATCAAGGGCTACCTCGGCAACGCCCGCATCCCGTACAAGAACGAGACCGCGGCGGCCGGCGCCATCGCCCAGGTGAAGGTGGGTGGCCAGGTCCTGACCAGCTTCGACGGCACCAAGCTGGCCGCGGCCGACTTCAAGGCGCAGAAGGCCGCCTTCGAGAAGCAGCTGGCCGGGGCCACCAAGATGTACCCGAGCAAGGCCGACCCGAGGAAGATCAACCAGCCCATGGTGATCCTGCTCCTCGTCATCCTCGTCATCTACGTGACGATGGTGTACGCGCCCATCGGCGCCTGGCTGGTGGAGCTGTTCCCGGCCCGGATCCGGTACACCTCGATGTCGCTGCCGTACCACATCGGCAACGGCTGGTTCGGCGGCTTCCTGCCGACCATCGCCTTCGCCCTCGTGGCCGCGACCGGCGACATCTACTACGGCCTCTGGTACCCGATCATCGTCGCCCTGATGACCGCGGTCATCGGCACGCTGTTCATGCACGAGACCGACACGCAGGGTTCCATCTCCCATCAGGACTGATACAGTCCCAGACCTCGGGATGGGGACCCCCTGCGCCACCCGGCGCAGGGGGTTCCGTTCTCTGGGAACCCCACCCGCGGCCTGCCCTCTCCCCGGGGCCGGCCGCACTCACACGGAGACCGAAATGATGAAGTCCTCTTTGCGCGCCGCGGCCCTCTGGGCGGCCACCACGGGCGTGGCCCTCGCCGGCGAGGGCCCCGAAGGCCTGGGCGAGATGCAGGGCGTCCGGCCGCTGCTCTACCTGCTGGCCGGCGTCGCCGCCCTGGGCGTCGTCCTCTGGGGCATGGTGAAGTTCCTCGGCCGCAAGTAGATCGCACCCGCCTGCACCCGGCGCCCCCTGCCGCCCACCGGCGTGAGGGGGCGTTCGCGTTCCCGGCCCCCGTCAGGACTGCGGGCGCACCACCGTCACCGTGCAGGGCGCGTCCAGCGCCACCTTGGTGGCCACCGTGCCCAGCAGGCCTCCGAGGGTGACGTCGCGCGGCGGCGCGCCGATCACCAGGTGATCGACGCGGTTGGCGCGCGCGTACTCGAGCAGCGCGTCGGCCGGGTCGCCCCCCTCCAGCACGTGGAAGGAGAGCTGCTCCGGGGGCAGGCGGAGCGACTCGGCCCAGTGGCGCAGCAGGACCAGGTGCTTGATGCGCTGGCTGGTGGCGGCCTGGTCGGGAGAGGCGCCGACCATCTCCGGCGACGGCTTGATGACGGTGACGCAGGCGAGGCGCGTGTTCTCGCCGGCCACCACCAGCCGCCGCACCGCCAGGCGCAGCGCCTCGTTGCGCGCCTCGTTGGTGTGGGCGGTGGCCACCGCCGCCAGGACGATGGGGGCGCCGGACAGGTGGGCCGAGGGCCGCGGCAGGGACGCCTCCTCGTAGCCCGCGGCCCGCACCCACCGCAGGAAGCGCATGCCCAGGCCCAGGCGCCGCCGGCGCCGCCCTCGCTCGGTCAGGACCACCTGGTCCGGGTGCAGGAGGTCGAAGGCCACCTGCGCCGCCGAGGCGTAGCGGTCGGCGGCCCGGGGCTCCAGGCAGTGGAGCAGCACCTCCTGCAGCCACTCCGGCAGCGACCGGACCAGGGCGCGCGGCGGGACGGGATCGCGCCACAGCCGCTTGCGCAGCCCGCCCGAGGTGGTGGGCGCGCCGAAGGGGAGCCGGCCGGTGGCCAGCTCGTAGAGCACCACCCCCAGGGAGAAGATGTCGCTGCGCAGGTCGTTGCGCACGCCCACGACCTGCTCCGGCGAGAGGTAGGGTGAGGAGCCCATGGGGTGGCGGAACTCCTCGGCCAGGAGGTCCGGATAGTGGCCGTGGTGCGCCAGCCCGAAGTCGATGAGCACCGCCTCGCCGCCTTCGCGGAGGATGACGTTGGAGGGCTTGAGGTCGAGGTGGATGGTCTCCTGCTGGTGCAGGCTGTGGAGGGCGCTGGCCAGGGCCACGCCGATGCGCACCACCTCCTCCAGCGGGATCGGCCCGCGGCCATTCCACTCGGCGAGCGAGCGCCCCTCGATCCGCTCCATCACCAGGTAGGCCTGCCGGGCCAGGTCGCCGGCGGCCACGAAGCGGGGGACGTGCGGCCCCTTCAGCGCCGCCATCACCATCTTCTCCACCTCGAAGGTGACCACCGCCTCCCCGGGCTCGCCCGGCCCCAGGCGCGGCACCTTCATGATCATGGGGAACGCCACGTCGCGGCCGGTGACCCGGTAGACGACGCCCATGCCGCCCGAGTGGATCCGCTCCTCGACGCGGAAGCCGTCCACCACGCGGCCGGGCTCGAGAGGATCGGCCAAGGCGTTCACTCCCCGTGAGCGAGGCGGCGCGCCAGGCTCTCCGGCAGCCCCGCCGCCCGCACCTTGGCCGCCGCCGCCGCCCAGTCGTAGGGCACGCGGTGGAACGTGAGGCTCGGGGCCGCGTCGTCCACCAGCGCGTAGCAGGCGGCGGTGTTGCCGTCGCGCGGCTGCCCGGCCGAGCCGACGATGGCCAGCCAGCGGCGGTGCGGCGCCACCGGGATGGGCACGCCCGGCGTCGGCCGGAAGGGCATGGGGCGCCCCCCGGCGCCGGCGTAGTAGAGCACCGGCTCGTGCACGTGGCCGGAGTAGACGTAGGTGGCGTCGGCGGCGGCGAGGCTGCGGGCCGCGCGCAGCGGGTCGCTCACGTAGATCCACTGCGACGGGGCCTCGGCGCTGGCGTGGACGAAGAGGGTGTCGCCGCGGCGCTCGGTGAGCGGCAGCCCCTCCAGGAAGGCGCGCTGCGCCGTGGAGAGCCGGTCGCGGGTCCAGTCCACCGCCCGCTCCGCCGCCGGGTTCATGGTCTCCGACCGGGCGACGACCGCGTGGTCGTGGTTCCCCCGGACCACCACCGCCCCCTGCTCCCGGTAGCCGGCCACCAGGTCCACCACCGGTCCGGGATCGGCGCCGTACCCGACCAGGTCGCCGAGGAAGACGAACTGGTCCGCGCCCTGCTCCGCGGCGTGCGCCAGGCAGGCCGTGAGGGCCTCGAGGTTGGCGTGCACGTCGGCGAGGAGCGCGAGCTTCATGGCGGGGTGCGCGCCGCCCGGCCGGGCGGCGATCCGGACCGTACCACGCGGGGTGGACCGGGGTCAGCCGACGCTTGCGCGGCGTCCCGGCGCATGGATTGCGGCAAGAATTGCGTCCGGGCACCGCACTCGCGGGCAAACGGGCCGGGCGCGCGCCTGCGCCCGATGGCGCGCTTCCCAGGCCTGCCGCGCCTTGCTATGAGGGGCGTCAACGACCACGGGGAGCCACCGCATGGAGAGCGCCCACGCACCGTCCGACCGGCCCGCCGCCGGGAAGCAGGCCCACGACATCGTCGAGTCGCCGGAGTTCCGCGCGCTGGTCCGCAAGCGCTGGTCGGTGAGCGTCCTGATGCTGGCGCTGCTCTTCCTCAGCTACTACGGCTTCATCCTGCTCATCGCCGCCGACCGCGAGCTGGTCTCGCGGCGGATCGGGGCGGTGACCACCCTGGCGATCCCGCTGGGCATCGGGGCGATCGTGGCCGCCTGGGTGCTCACCGGCGTCTACGTCCGGTGGGCCAACCGGAGGTACGACCCCGAGGTCGAGCGGCTCAAGGGGCTGCTCCGCAAGTAGCCACCCGCCCCCGGAGATCACCCATGGTTCCCGTCCTCGCCGCCGGCGCCCAGGTCCAGACCTCGCTCGGCAAGCCCACCGCCGCCTCGGTCGGCTTCTTCTTCGCCATCGTGGCCCTGACGCTGGTCATCACCTACTTCGCCGCCCGCAAGACCCGCACCTCCAGCGAGTACTACGCCGCCGGCCGCTCGGTCTCGGCCGGCCAGAACGGCCTGGCGCTGGCCGGCGACTACATGAGCGCCGCCTCCTTCCTCGGCATCGCCGGGATGGTGGCCCTGAAGGGCTACGACGGGATGATCTACGCCACCGGCTGGCTGGCCGGCTGGCCGGCGCTGATGTTCCTGGTGGCCGAGCCGCTGCGCAACCTGGGCAAGTTCACCTTCGCGGACGTGGTCGCCTTCCGGCTGCGCCAGACGCCGGTGCGCATCGCCGCCGCCTTCGGCGGCATCGCCACCGTGCTCTTCTACACCATCGCCCAGATGGTGGGCTCCGGCTCCCTGGTCCACCTCATGTTCGGCATCCCCTACAAGTACGCCGAGCTGATCGTGGGCGCGGTGATGCTGGCCTACGTCCTCTTCGGCGGCATGCTGGCGACCACCTGGGTGCAGATCATCAAGGCGGTGCTGCTGCTCATCGGCGTCACCATCCTCACCCTGCTGGTGCTGTTCCGCTTCGGCTTCGACGCCACCAACCTCTACGCCGCGGTCTCGCAGCGGTACGGCCAGGCCATGCTGGAGCCGGGAGGGCTGGTGTCGAGCCCGGTGGAGGCGATCTCGCTGGGGCTGGCCCTGATGTTCGGGCTGCTGGGGCTGCCCCACATCCTGATGCGCTTCTACACCGTCCCCGACGCCAAGGCGGCGCGCAAGTCGGTGCTCTACGCCACCGGCCTGATCGGCTACTTCTACCTGATCATCCCCGTCGTCGGCTTCGGCGCCGCGGTGCTGGTGGGGCAGGACGTCATCACCGGCGTGGACAAGAGCGGCAACATGGCGGCCCCGCTGGTGGCCGAGCTGCTCGCCGGCCCGGCCTTCCTCGGCTTCATCGCCGCGGTGGCCTTCGCCACCATCCTGGCGGTGGTGGCCGGCCTGACGCTGGCCGGGGCGTCGGCCTACTCCCACGACATCTACGTGAGCGTGCTCAAGGGCGGGCGCGCCACCGAGGAGGAGCAGGTGAAGGCCGCCCGCGCCGCCACCGTCGTCTTCGGCATCGCCGCGGTGCTGCTCGGCATCGCCTTCGAGGGCCAGAACGTGGCCTTCATGGTGGGCCTGGCCTTCTCCATCGCCGCCAGCGCCAACTTCCCGGCGCTGCTCCTGTCGGTGGTGTGGAGGCGCTTCACCACCCTGGGCGCGGTCTGGTCCATCGTCACCGGCGCGGTGCTCTCGGTGGTGATGATCTTCCTCTCCCCCACCGTCTGGGGGGAGGTGCTCGGCCACCTCGACGCCGCCGGGCAGCCCCACGGCATCATCCCGCTGAAGAACCCGGCCATCGTCTCCATGACCGCGGCCTTCGCCGTCGGCATCCTGGTGTCGCTGCTCACCGACGAGCCGAAGGCCCGGGAGGCGTTCGAGGAGGAGAAGCTCCGCACCTACCTGGGCGTCGGCGCCGAGTAGGCCGCGCTCCCCCCGCCCGCGGCCCTAGCGCGCCAGCTCCGGCACGTGCCGGCCCAGGATCTCCTGGAGGGCGGCGAGGTCGGGACGGCGGGCCAGGGCCTCCCGCACGTAGCGCAGCGAGGCCGGGATGGAGCGCAGGAAGCCGGGGTTGCCCCGGACGCGGTCGATGAAGACGAAGCGGCCGGCGTCCTTGAGCTTGCGCTGCACCGTGATCAGGTCGAAGCCCTCGCGGAAGGGACCGGAGGCGAGCCGCGGCCCGCCGGCCGCGGCGAAGGCGTCGAGCCAGCGGCACAGCATCCGCTCGACCAGGTCGTCCGGCAGCTCGACGTAGCTGTCGCGCAGCAGCGCCACCAGGTCGTACTGCCGGGGGCCGAGCAGCGCGTCCTGGAAGTCGATGACCGCCTGCTCGCCCGAGGGGAGCACCATGATGTTGCGCGACTGGTAGTCGCGGTGGGTGAAGCCCGGCGGCTCGGCCTCCAGGGTCCCGGCGATGCGGTCGAACTCCCGGTCCACCACCTCGCGCTCCGCCGGCGAGAGGCGCGCCCCCTTCCAGGCCTCCAGCAGCCACTCGCGGAAGTGATCCAGCTCCCAGCGGTACAGCTCGCGGTCGAAGCGGCGGGAGAGGGCGATGCACCGGTGGGTCGAGCCCTCGGAGCGGGCGCGCAGCCGCGCCAGCTGGTCCACCGCCCCCGCGTAGAGCGGCTCGGGGGCGGCGCCGGCCAGGAGCCGGGTCTCCAGCATCTCGTCGCCCAGGTCCTCGAGGACCACCAGCCCGCCCTCCGGGTCGTCCCGGTAGAAGGCCCGGATCTCCGGCACCCGCACCCCCAGCTCCCGCAGGAAGGCCTGCACGTCGGCGAAGGGATCGACCTCGGGCGGGCCGCCCCGGGTGACCTCCTCCGGCCGGGCGTCCGGGGGCATGACCATCACCACCAGCGAGTCCGGCGGGGTGCCGGCGCGCCAGTAGCTGCGCATCGAGGCGTGGCCCGCCAGCCGGCGGACCGGGAGGCCGGAGGCGTCGCCGCCGGTGGCCCGCGACACCGCGCCGCGCACCCGCGCCTCGGTGCTTCCGCCCCCGGATCCCACCGCGCCTGCGCTCACGCCGTCCTCCTCCGCCGCTCGCGTTGACACCCCCGCGGGCCGGCGCCTATAAGCGCGAAACCCCCGTCCCGAGCCACTCCGGAGCGTCGCGCATGGCCTACCACGAGAACGTCCTTTCGGCGATCGGCCACACGCCGCTGGTGAAGCTGCGGAAGGTCGTCGGGCCGGGCGACGCCACGGTGCTCGTCAAGCTCGAGTACCTGAACCCGGGCGGCTCCATCAAGGACCGGATGGCGCTCTTCATCCTGGACAAGGCCGAGAAGGCCGGGCTGCTGCGGAAGGGCGGCACCATCGTCGAGAACACCAGCGGCAACACCGGCGTGGCGCTGGCCATGGCCGCGGCCGTGAAGGGCTACCGCTGCGTCTTCACCATGCCGGACAAGATGTCCAAGGAGAAGCAGGACGCCCTCAAGGCCTTCGGCGCCCAGGTGATCGTCACCCCCACCAACGTGCCGGCCGACTCGCCCGACTCCTACTACTCGGTGGCCAAGCGCATCGCCGCCGAGACGCCCCACAGCTTCTACGTGAACCAGTACCACTCGCTCGACAACGTCGAGGCCCACCACCGGCTCACCGGCCCGGAGATCTGGGAGCAGACCGGCGGCGCCTTCGACGCCTTCGTGGCCGGGCTGGGTACCGGCGGCACCATGAGCGGCTGCGGCCGGTTCTTCAAGGAGCGGAACCCCCGCATCCGGAACGTCGGGGTGGACCCGGTCGGCTCCGTCTACCACTCGATGTTCAAGACCGGGAAGCTGGTCGCGCCCAAGGTCTACAAGGTCGAGGGCATCGGCGAGGACATGATGTGCGGGGCCATGGACCTCCAGGTGCTGGACGACGTCCGCCAGGTGGACGACCGCCAGGCCTTCGCCATGG
>JAJZTO010000055.1 GCA_021848865.1 Myxococcales bacterium | reverse complement strand
CGCCGGCCAGCAAGGCCCAGGGGCCGAGCCCCAGCGCCAGCGGGAGGCCGAGCAGCACCAGCAGCAGGAAGAAGGCCTGCAGCGGCACGAGCGAGCGGACCACCGGCAGGTGGGTGAAGTCGTGGAAGAGGACCCGGGCCCGCCGCAGGAAGAGGAGGACCAGCACCGCCGTGGCCGTCGCCGCCAGCGCCGCCAGCGCCGCCGCCAGCACGTCGGCCAGGAAGGCCCGGGAGGTGTGGGGCTCGCGGGCCCCCGCGCGCACCGCCGCCCACAGCGGGGCGACGACGTCGCCCACCTTCGACGGGTCGCTCTCGAAGCGGACGCGCGCCAGCTCCAGCCAGGAGTCGGCCAGGTCGGGCGCGAGCCGCGTCGCCAGCTCGGCGTGCTCGGCGGCGTCGGCGGGCAGCCGGGCGGCCCGGGCCCGCTCCGCGTCCCGGATCTCGCTGGCGGCGAAGTCGGGCATGTCGTCGATGGCCAGGTCCTTGCGCGCGTCGAGCAGCCGCGCCGCCGCGGCCCGGGCGGCGGGAAGGTCCTGCTCCCGGATCGCCCGCCGCCGCTCGCGCCAGGCCTCCAGGACCCCGTCCCAGGTGCTGCGGACCGGCTCGATGGCGCGCAGCTGCACCGGTTCGCGGGCGGGGGCGGCCGCCGGGGGGACCGTCGCCGGGGCGGCCTCGGCCGGGCGCGGCGCGGGCGCCGCCGGCCGCGGCTCCTCCGGCGGCAGGTCGCCGTCCACCATCGACGGCGCCGGCACCTGGGCCCGCCCGGCCGGCGCCACGAGGCAGAGGATCAGGATGAGGGCCGCCCGGCGCACCGGCGGGGATGCTAGCACGGGGGCATTTCGGCTAGAACCGGTCGTCATGAGCCGACCCGGGGAATCCATCGACGCGCTGCTCTCCATCATGGCCCGCCTCCGCGGGCCCGACGGCTGCCCGTGGGACCGCGAGCAGACGATGCGGACGCTGCGCCCCTACCTGCTGGAGGAGACCTACGAGGTCCTGGAGGCCATGGAGTCGGGCGACGCGCGCGAGCACTGCGAGGAGCTCGGGGACCTCCTGCTCCAGATCGTCTTCCAGGCCCAGCTCGCCGGCGAGGCCGGACAGTTCGAGTTCGCCGACGTCGCCGACGCCATCACCCGCAAGCTCGTCCGGCGCCATCCCCACGTGTTCGGCACCGCCCAGGTCCGCGACGCGGAGGCGGTGATGAAGCAGTGGGTGGCCCTGAAGCGCGAGGAGAAGGCGGAGCGCGGCGGCGGCCAGAGCGTCCTCGAGGGCGTGCCCCGCGAGCTGCCGGCGCTGGCGCGGGCCGAGCGGCTCACCGAGAAGGCCAGCCGCATCGGCTTCGACTGGCCGGACGCGGCCGGCGCCCGCGCCAAGGTGGACGAGGAGCTGGCGGAGCTGGACGAGGCCATCCGGGGCGGCGATACGCGGCGCGTCGAGGAGGAGCTGGGAGACGTCCTCTTCGCGCTCGCCAACGTGGCCCGCAAGCTCTCCCTCCCCCCGGAGGAGGCCCTGCGGAACGCGGTGGGCCGGTTCGTCGCCCGCTTCGAGCACGTGGAGCGGGAGCTCGCCCGGCAGGGAGTGCCCCACGGCCGAGCGACGCTGGAGGAGATGGACCGGCTGTGGGAAGAGGCCAAGCGGATCCTGGAGCGGGATCGAAAAACCGAGTAGCTGCGCGGATTCGCACATTTCGGAGCGCCTTCGACCCCCTTTGTGGACAGCGCGTGGACAAGTCGGCGACGGGGGGGACCCGAGGTGGGGATTTCACCGTCCCGTCACACGGCCCGGAATTGCGCAATCCGGATAAAACCCTCTGATCCCGATGTGTTGGGTCACGCCGCTCCGTCGATACCGCCAAGATCCCCCCGATCGGAGCGGATGACCGTCCGCCATTTTTCACGGCGGTGGATAACTCGGCGCGCCGTTCGCATAGGAGCCGCTCCAGACGCGGTTTTCGTGCGGGGCGCTGCGCCGCACCCTTGTGGCAGAGGGCCGGGCGCCCGGGGGCGCGGACCTCCCTTGACTCACCGGGCCCCGGGCGGTAGAACGCCCGACTTCACGAGGACTTCCAGAGAGGTATGCGTTGGCGAACACCCGTTCGGCAGAGAAGCGCAGCGAGCAGGCGGAGAGGCGTCGCCTGCGCAACGTCCAGGTCCGCAGCCGCGTGAAGAGCGCGGTGAAGAAGGTGCGCGAGCTCGTCGCCGCCGGCGACGCCGCCGGGGCCAAGGCCGCCATGACCGGCGCCGCCAAGGCGCTCGACTCGGCCGCCTCGAAGGGCGTGCTGCACCGCAACGCCGCGTCCCGCCGCATCTCGCGGCTGGCCCACGCGGTGGCCCAGGCCGGGAAGGCCTAGGCTCCCCTCCTCACGGCGACTCGAGCCGCTCGACCAGCTCGCGCGCCGCCCCTTCGGCGGCGCGCCGCAGGGCGATGCGCCGGCGCCCCTCCGATTCCAGCGCGTCCACGCCGGCGAGGTAGTCCTCGGTGCGCTGCACCTCCGCCTCGGCGGCGGTGCGCCCGCCGATCACCAGCTTGCCCGACACCGCCAGGGTGAGCCGCCAGACCGCGGCGCCGGGCGTGGCCGGCGTCGCCTGCGACGACCGCACCTCGCCCACCAGCGCCGCGGGCGCGCCCGGGCCTCCCTCGGCGCCGCGGCGCGCCAGCTCCTGCCGCAGCGCCGCCGCCACCAGCGCGCCGGCGCCGGCGTCGGCGGTCCGGTTCTCCAGCGGCCGGACGAAGACCTTCTCGGCCCCGGGCGGAAGGCGCCCGGCGCCGGCGCTGAAGCCGTAGCCGCAGCCCGACAGGGCGGCGGCCAGGGCGAGGAGGGCGAGGCGCACGCCGCTCACCCCACCACGAAGTTCAGGAGCCGCCGCGGCACGAACACCACCTTGCGCACCGTCTTGCCGGCGAGGTGGGCCCGGACCCGCTCCTCGCGCTCGGCCAGGGCGCGCACCTCGGCCTCGCCGGCCCCCACGGCCACCTGCACCTCGCCCCGGAGCTTGCCGTTCACCTGGACGGCGATGGTGACGGTGTCGGCCGCGACCAGGCCGGGGTCGGCCTCCGGCCAGGGCTCGTCGGCGAGCAGCCGGTCCCGCGCCGCGGGCCCGAGCACCTCGTGCCACAGCTCCTCGGCGGCGTGAGGCGCGAAGGGGGAGAGCAGCACGGCGGTGGCGATCAGGGCCTCGCGCACCGCGGCCCGCTCGGCGTCGGCCTTCGGCTCGAGGGCGTACAGCTCGTTCACCAGCTCCATCAGGGCGGCGATCCCGGTGTTGAACTTCAGATCGGGGGGATGAGGCCCCCCCGAACCCCCCGCTCGCCCGGAGGAGGCGGGCTCGGCCCGCCGAACGGGCGGAGGCGAAGCCGGAGCATTCGACGACCCAGCCTCCGCCGGCTGGCCCTGCGCTCGGCCGTCGAACGCCTCGGTCACCTTGTCGATGGTCCGGTGGGTCCGGCGCCGCAATTCCAGGAATGGCCCGGCCGCGCCGGCGGCCTGCGCCGGGTCGGTCCGGAAGCAGGCCTGGCGGGCGTGGAAGATGCGCCACACCCGCGCCAGGAACCGGAAGAGGCCGTCCACCTGCTCGTCCGACCAGTCGATGTCCTTCTCCGGCGGCGCGGCGAAGAGCATGAAGAGCCGCACCGTGTCGGCGCCGAACCGGTCCACCATGGGGCCGGGCTGCACCACGTTGCCCCAGCGCTTCGACATCTTGCGCCCGTCGGGCCCGTTGACGATGCCCTGGGTGACGAGCCGCCGGCAGGGCTCCTTCTCGTGGGTCAGCCCCAGCTCGTGCATCACCCGGTGCCAGAAGCGGAAGTAGAGCAGGTGCATCACCGCGTGCTCCGGCCCGCCCACGTACACGTCGATGGGGAGCCAGCGCTTCGCCTCGGCCGGGTCGAAGGGCCGGGTGTCGTCCTTCGGCCCGAGGTAGCGGGCGTGGTACCAGGACGAGTCCACGAAGGTGTCCATGGTCTCGGTCTCGCGCCGGGCCGGCCGGCCGCAGCGCGGACAGGTGGTGGCCACGAACTCCGGGACCTTGGCGAGCGGCGGCTCCCCGGTACCGGTGATGATGGCCTGGGGCGGGAGCAGCACCGGCAGGTCCTGCTCCGGCACCGGCACCGCGCCGTGCTCGTCGCAGTGGATGATCGGGATGGGGGTGCCCCAGTAGCGCTGCCGCGAGAAGCCCCAGTCGCGCAGGTGCCAGCGCACCGTGGGCGCGCCGAAGCCCCCGGCCCTGGCGTCGGCCGCCATCCGCGCCCGGGCCGGCGCGCTGGCCAGGCCGGTGTACCGGCCCGAGCCCTCCAGCACCCCGTCGGCGGTGGTGGCGGCCGGGAGCGCCTCCCCCGGCGGCGTGCGCTCCCCGTGCGCGGGCTGGATGACGGTGCGGACGGGCAGGCGGTACTTGCGCGCGAACTCGAAGTCGCGCTGATCGTGGGCCGGCACGCTCATCACCGCGCCGGTGCCGTACTCGGCCAGCACGAAGTTGGCGATCCAGACCGGGACCTTCTCGCCGCTGAAGGGGTTCACGGCGAAGGCGCCGGTGAAGACGCCCTCCTTGGGCGCGTCCTCGCCGGTCCGGGCCGCGGCGTCCAGGGCCTTCATCCGGGCCACGAAGGCGGCCACCTCGGCGCGGCGGGCGGCGACGGTGACCCGCTCCACCAGCGGGTGCTCCGGCGCCAGCACCACGTAGGTGCAGCCGAAGATGGTGTCCACGCGGGTGGTGAAGACCTTGACGGTGGCGCCGCCGTCGCAGGCGAAGTCCACCTCGGCCCCCTCGCTGCGGCCGATCCAGTTGCGCTGCATGGTGGTGACGCGCTCGGGCCACCCGGTGAGCTCGTCCAGCCCGGCCAGCAGGTCCTCGGCGTAGGCGGTGATGCGGAAGGCCCACTCCGGGATCTCCTTCACCACCACCGGGGAGCCGCAGCGCTCGCACTTCTCCTCGTCCAGCACCTGCTCGTTGGCGATGACGGTGAGGCAGCCGGTGCACCAGTTGGCCTTGCCGGTGCGCCGGTAGACCAGGCCGCGCTCCAGCATCTTCACGAAGAACCACTGGTTCCAGCGGTAGTACCCGGGGTCGCAGGTGGCGATCTCCCGCGCCCAGTCGAAGCTGTAGCCCATCCGCTTCATGTCCACCCGGAAGCTGTCGATGTTCTCGCGGGTGCGGAGCGCCGGGTGCTTGCCGTCCTTCAGCGCCGCGTTCTCGGCCGGCAGCCCCAGGGCGTCGAAGCCGATGGGGTGGAGCACGTCGTGGCCGCGCATGCGCATGTAGCGGGCGATGGCGTCGCCGATGGTGTAGACGCGGGCATGGCCCATGTGCATCGCGCCCGACGGGTACGGGAACATCTCCAGCACGTACTTCTTCGAGGCGGCGGGGCGGCGGCCGGCGCGGAACAGCCCCGCCGCCTCCCAGCGGTCCTGCCAGCGCGATTCGATGGACTGTGGCTCGTAGCGTTCGTTCATGGACATGGGTCGGCTCGGGGGCGGGGATATTACCCCGGCCCCCGGCGCGATGGCACATGTCCGCTCTCCGGAACGGGGAAATCGGCCCCGCTGGGCTATCATCGCGCCGGCACCCGCCCCGAAAGGATCCCATGTTCCCACCGGTCTACGTCGACGAGGTCGCGGCCCACGAGGGGAAGGAGGTCACGCTCCACGGCTGGCTGCACGGGCGCCGCTCCTCGGGCAAGCTCCACTTCCTCCAGCTCCGCGACGGCACCGGCACCATCCAGTGCGTGGTCTTCCGGGGCAACGTCAGCCCCGAGACCTTCGTCGAGGCCGACCACCTGCCGCAGGAGACCAGCCTGGCGGTCACCGGCACGGTGAAGAAGGACGCCCGCTCGCCGCTCGGCTACGAGCTCGACGTGAAGGGGCTGCGCGTCTTCTCCCGGCCGGCCCGCGAGTTCCCCATCGGCCACAAGGATCACGGCGTCGCCTTCCTCATGGAGCAGCGGCACAACTGGCTGCGCTCCCCGCGGCAGCAGGCGATCCTGCGGGTGCGCCACGGCGTGGAGCAGGCCATCCGCGACTTCTTCGACCGGCGCGGCTTCACGCTGGTGGACGCCCCCATCTTCACGCCCTCCGCCTGCGAGGGGACCAGCACCCTCTTCGAGGTCCCCTACTTCGACCTCGGCAAGGCCTACCTCACCCAGTCCGGCCAGCTCTACATGGAGGCCGCGGCCATGGCGCTGGGGAAGGTCTACTGCTTCGGCCCCACCTTCCGCGCCGAGAAGTCGAAGACCCGCCGCCACCTCACCGAGTTCTGGATGGTGGAGCCGGAGGTGGCCTACATGGACCTCGACGGCGACATGGAGCTCATGGAGCAGTTCGTCTCCCACGTGGTGCAGGCGGTGCTGGCGAAGCACCGCGACGAGCTGGTCCGGGTGCTGGAGCGCGACGTCTCCCGGCTGGAGAAGGTGGTGCCCCCCTTCCCGCGGATCACCTACTCCGAGGCGGTGGAGGTGATCCGGGCGGCGCAGCGGGCCGCCGGCGCCGCCGAGCCGGCGATGACATGGGGGGACGACATCGGCGGCGACGAGGAGACGCTGGTGGCGGCGGCCTACGACCGGCCGGTGATGGTCCACCGCTACCCGGCGGCGATGAAGGCCTTCTACTTCAAGAAGGACCCGGCCGATCCGCGGGTGGCGCTGGGCTGCGACGTGCTGGCGCCCGAGGGGTACGGCGAGATCATCGGCGGCGGCCAGCGCGAGGACGACCTGGCCACGCTGGAGGCGGCCCTCGACCAGCACCAGCTCCCGCACCAGGCCTTCGAGTGGTACCTGGACGTCCGCCGCTACGGCTCGGTGCCCCACGCCGGCTTCGGCATGGGGGTGGAGCGGTGCGTCGCCTGGATCTGCGGCCTGCACCACGTGCGCGAGACCATCCCCTTCGCCCGGATGATGGAGCGCATCACGCCTTGAGACGGGGGCTGCGCCGGGGCCCCTCCCCGCGGAACGGGGGCCGCGCCCCCGCCCCGCCGGCCCATCAGCGGAGGCCCAGCAGCCGGCGCGCGACCTCGACGACCTGCTGCCCCTGCACCGGCTTCACCAGGTAGGCGTCGGCCCCCAGCCCCTCGGCGCGCCGGCGGTCCTCCTCGCCGGCCTCGGTGGTGATGACGACGATGGGCGTCGCCCGGTGGGCGCCGCCGGAGCGGACCAGGGCCACGAGCTTGAGGCCGTCCATCAGCGGCATGTTCACGTCGGTGCAGATCAGGTCGTAGCGGGCGGCCTGGAGGTGGCGCCACCCGTCGGCGCCGTCCGCGGCCTCGGCGGTGCGCAGGCCGAGCCGCTCCAGCGCCGCCACCAGCTGGCGCCGCATCGCGGCGCTGTCGTCCACCACCAGCGCGGTGCGGACCGCGGGCTCGGTCATGGCTCCTCCCCTCGGGCGAAGCGGGCGATGCGCTCCGCGATCCCCTCGATGGGGTGCACCTCGTCCACCTGCCCGCTGGCGGCGGCGAGCCTCGGCATCCCCCACACCGCCGCGCTCTGCTCCGACTCGGCCAGCACCAGCCCGCCGGCCCGCTTCACCTCGGCCACGCCGCGCACCGCGTCGTTGCCCATGCCGGTGAGCACCGCCGCCACCACCCGCCCCCCCATCGCCTCCGCCGCCGAGGCGAAGAGCAGGTCGGCGCTGGGGACGTAGCGCAGCCCGTCGCCCTCGGCCGGCCGGGAGAGGGCGGCCCGCAGGGCCCCGGCGCGGTCGCGGACCACCTTCAGGTGCCGGCCGCCGGGCGCCACCAGGACCCGGCCCACCGCCAGCAGGTCCCCCTCCTGGGCCTCGGCCGACGCGAAGGGCGTCCCGCGCCCCAGCCGCTCGGCGAAGGACGGCGTGTGCGGGGCGGGCATGTGCTGGGCCACCGCCAGCGCCAGCGGGAGGCCGGGGGGCAGCGCGGCCAGGAGCCGGTGCACCGCCTGCGGCCCGCCGGTGGAGGCCGCCACCACCGCCAGCCGGGCCGGCGCCGCGGCCTCGACGAAGGTCCGCGGCGTGATCGCGCCCGGCGACTCCGCGGACTCGGCGCGCAGGTCGCGCACCACGGCGAGCTGCTCCAGCAGCTCCCGCCTGGTCGCCTCGGGGTCGCCGCCGGGCACGGGCTTGGGGGCGAACGCGATCGCCCCCAGCTCCAGCGCCTTGAAGGCGTCCGCCTTCCCCGAGGCGGAGGAGAGGACCAGCACCGGGACCGGGAGGTGGGCCATGAGCAGGCGCAGCACCGTGAAGCCGTCCAGCCCGGGGAGCTGGAGGTCGAGGCAGACGGCGTCGGGCCGGAGGCGCAGCGCCTCGCGCAGCGCCTGCTCGCCGTCGGCCGCCTCGCCCACCACCTCGACGCCCGGCAGGCCGGCCAGCAGGCCGGCGACCATCCGCCGGCTCGCCGGCTGGTCGTCCACCACCAGCAGCCGCAGCGGGCGCCCCGGCGGGAGCTCGGGGAGGCTCACGGCAGCGCCTCCGCCCCGGCGGGCTTGCGGTAGACCAGGTCCTGGCGGAGGTGCACCAGCTCGAAGTCGGCGGTGAGGTTCATCAGGGACTCGGAGTGGCCCAGCAGCAGGAAGCCCCCGGGGCGCAGCCGGCGGTGGAAGGTCCGGAGCACCCGCCGCCGCGCCTCCAGGTCGAAGTAGATGAGGACGTTGCGGCAGAAGAGCACGTCCACCCGCTCCGGGGCCGCCTCGGCGTCGCGGTCGAGCAGGTTGGACCGCGCGAAGCGCACCCGCCGGCGCACCTCCTCCCGGACCGACCACTTCCCGTCGCCGGCCTCGAACCAGGGACGCAGCTCTTCCGCGTCGGGGCCGCGGAAGGCCCTCTCTCCGTACCGTCCGGCCTCGGCCACCGCCAGCACCCGCCGGGCCAGGTCGGTGCCGGTGACCTCCAGGTCCCAGTCGGGGAACAGGCCGCTGCGCAGCAGCAGGATGGCGATGGTGTAGGGCTCCTCGCCGGTGGAGCAGCCGGCGCTCCAGACGCGCAGCCGGCGCGCCCGGCCGTTCTCCCGCGCCAGCCGGGGGAGGATCTCCTCGGAGAAGGCGCGGAGCTGCCGCGGCTCGCGGAAGAAATAGGTCTCGTGGGTGGTGAGCAGCTCGGCGGCGGTGTCCAGCTCCTCGCGCCGGTCCGGCGCCAGGCGGAGGTGCCGGTGGTAGGCGGCGAAGTCGGGGAGGCCGAGGGCCCCCAGCCGCGGGCCGAGCCGCCGCTCCATGAGGTACGACAGCTCGTCGCGGACGCGGACGCCGCAGTGCTCCTCGATCCGGTCGCGCAGCTGCCGGAACTCCACCGGGCCCAGGGCCGGGCCCTCGCCGAGCCCCTCCAGGACCTCGGCGCACCGGTCCGCCAGGACCGGGTCGGCGGCGGCCGCCGCCCGCACCGCCGCCCCGGCCGGCGCCAGCGCCGCCCGCCCGTTCCGCTTCCGCTGCGCCGCCAGGGCCGTCAGCGCCGCCTCGCGGACCGACCGCGAGCGATCGCCCAGGGCCTCCGCGAGGAGCGCCACCGCGCCGGGCTCGTCGCAGAGCCCGAGCAGCCGGAGCGCGGGCCGCCGCGTCGCCCCCTCGGCCGCCAGCGCGGCCAGGCGCGGGAACGGCGGCGCCTGGCCCAGGTGCGCCAGCGCCTCCAGGGCGGCGAGGCGCAGCCCCGGCTCGCTCCCGGCCAGCGCCCCGTGCAGGGCCGCGGCGGCGACCGGCCCGCGCACGCCGCCCAGCGCGCCGGCGGCGGCGGCCCGGACGTTGGGATCGGCGTCGGCGAGGCGGGCCGCCAGCGGGCCGGCGGCGGCGGGATCGCCGACGTGGCCGAGCACCTCGGCGGCGCCGGTGCGCAGCTCGGCGCCGCCCGACTCCAGGGCCCGGACCAGCGCCGGGACGGCGGGCGGCCCGATCCGCGCCAGCGCGCCGGCGGCGGCGTTGCGCCGGCCGGCCGTGCCGCCGGGGGCCAGGAAGTCGACGAGCTCCTGGGCCAGCGCGGCGCCGCCCAGGGACAGGCGCCCGACCGCGGCGGCGCGAACGCGCCAGCTCGGGTCGCCCAGCGCCCCGAGCAGCATGGTCCGCCCGGCCGCGTCGCCCGGGTCGAGGCGCCGCAGCAGGCGGTACCGCACCTCCTCGCCGGGGTCGGCGAGGCCCGGCTCCGGGTCGCGCGTCTCCGCCGCGCCGCTCACGGCGTCCCCGCCCCGCGGGCCCGCAGCCGCTCCGCCGCGGCGGCGCCGGGGGCCGAGGGCTCGAGGAGCCCCTTGACGTTCAGGAGCAGGCGGAGGCGCCCGGTCCCGCGGCGCGAGCCGGCGCTGCGGCAGACCCCCAGGAACACGCGCGGTCCGCCCGCCCCGGAGAGGCCGGTGGTGGGCTCGAGCTCGGCCCGCGGGATCCGGACCACCTCGACGACCGCGTCCACCAGCAGGGCCACGGTCTGGCGCGCCACCTCCACCACCAGGAACCGCGCCTGCCGGCCCTCCGCCCGCGGGGCCACCCCCAGCCGCTTGCGGACGTCCACCACCGGCACCACGCGGCCGCGCAGCCGGACCACCCCCTCGACGAACTCGGGGGCGCGCGGCACCGGCGTCACCGGGGCCGCCGGGACGATCTCGCGGACCCGGCGCAGGTCGACGAGGTACTCCTCGTCGCCCGCGGCGAAGGCGCAGAGCTCGACCGGGCCGCCGGCGCTCACCCCGTGCCCTCCTGCGCCGGCCCGGCGCGGGGCAGGAGCCGATCGAGGTCCAGGAGGATCACCAGGCGCCGCCCGTCCCGGCCGATGCCGGCGATGGGCCCGGCGCCGGCGCCGGCGATCCCCGGGGGCCGCGGCTCGATGGCGCCCTCGGGGAGCCGCACCACCTCCGACACCGCGTCCACCAGCATCCCCACCGGCCCCTCGGGGCTCTCGCAGACCACCAGCCGCGACCGCGGCCCGGCGGCGCCCGGCGGCAGGGCCAGGCCCGGCCGCGGGTCGAGCAGCGCCACCACCTCCCCGCGCAGGGTGATGACGCCGACGATCGGCGCCGGGGCGCGCGGCACCTCGGTGACCGGCGGGGGCTTCAGGATCTCCCGGACCCGCTCGATGGGGATCCCGTACTCCTCCT
>JAJZTO010000054.1:9663-11254 GCA_021848865.1 Myxococcales bacterium | reverse complement strand
CGGCGGACACCTTCCTGCTGGTGGCGGTCTTCTTGGTCGCCGCCGCCCTGGCCCGGGGGCTGCGCGGCCTCGGCGTGCTGGTGGCCCCGGCCGCCCTGCTGCTCATGGGCTGGGCGGTCACCAACTTCGGGCTGAAGCGCGAGGTGCCCATCATCTTCAAGTCCTGGTGGCTGGTGCTGCACATCGGCTTCGCCAAGCTCTTCTTCGCCACCATCCTGCTGGCCGCCTTCAGCGCCGGGGCCTACCTGGTGAAGGTCCGCGACCCCGCCGCGCTGCCCCGCCTGCCCTCGGCGGAGCGGCTCGACCTCTACGGCCACCAGCTCACCCTGGTCTCCTTCCTCTTCCTGGGCGTGATGATCGTCGCCGGCGCGCTCTGGGCCCAGCAGTCCTGGGGCCGCTACTGGGGCTGGGACCCCATGGAGACGAGCGCCCTCGTCACCTGGATCGTCTTCGCCATCGTCCTCCACTTCCGGGTGCTGCACCGCTGGAGCGGCCGCCGGATGGCCTGGCTCACCTTCGTGGCCCTGGCCTTCGCGGTGGTGACGATCTTCGTGGTGGCGATCGTGGCGCCGACCATCCACAACTCCTACATGGTGGGGAGCTGATGCGCCGCGCCGCCCTCGCCACGCTGCTGCTGCTCGCCGCCTGCCCCAGCCCCCGCCGCGAGCTCGGCGGCGCCGTGCGGGAGTACGACGACGAGCTGGTGCGCGCCTACGGCACCTCCGACCCCTCGCGGCTGTACGGCGTCGCCGATCGGAAGGAGGCGGACCGGGTCCGGGTGCTCATCGACCTCAAGACGGCGTCGAAGCTGGTGCTGGAGAGCAAGATCGAGTCGCTCGAGGTGACGAGCGCCACCTCCACCGGGGACCAGGGCGTGGTCGAGACCCGCGAGCGCTGGCGCTACCACGACCGCCCGCTGCAGCCCGGCGCGGCCTCGGGGCCGGAGATCGTCGCCGCCATGGCCATGCGCTACCAGCTGGCGCGGCAGGATGGCCGCTGGAAGGTGGTGTCGGTGTCCACCCTCTCCAACGAGATCCTGGAGCCGAAGGGGCCGCGGCCCGGCGGTGGCCACGGCCAGGGGCCGGCCCACGGCGCGGGCCACGAGCCCGGGCCCGCGGTGACGCCCGCACCGGCACCGGCGCCCGCGCCCGCGAAGTAGGCCGGGGCGCCGCCGCGCCCGAGCCGCCTACAGGAGCTCGAGCTGCAGGCCGCCGGTGACGGTCGGCTTCACGTCCTGCGCGCCGCGCAGGCTCTTCACCACCGGGAGCTGCCCCCGCAGGAAGATCCAGAGGCCGCCGACGGCGTTGTAGTAGGCGCCGGGCGAGACCGAGAGCACCGTCCCGCCGGTGTTCTCGACGCCCGGGGTCACGGTCCCGTCCACGTCCACGAACCGGTCGGCCCGGGCGTCGCGGCCGTCGAGCCCGAGGTCCAGGGCCACGCTCTCCGCCGGGCGGTACTGGCCGTGCACGCTCCACAGCAGCGCGTCGCCGAACTTGTACTTGAAGCCCCCGGGGTAGGAGGCCTCGGTGCGGACCCGCCAGGAGAGGCTCGCGAAGGCCAGCCAGCGCCCCTGCTCGATGCGGTAGTGGAG
>JAJZTO010000054.1:0-9653 GCA_021848865.1 Myxococcales bacterium | reverse complement strand
GCCGGCCGAGACCGCCGCCTCCTGCACCCGGCCGCTGCCCAGGTTCACCGCGCGCCACAGGGCGTAGCGGGCCCCGAGCTCCACGTCGCCGAGGCCGGCCTGGCTGACCTCCGGCATCGCCGGGTCCGGGGGCGCCGTCCGCAGCTTCTTGTCGACGAAGGGCACGGTCACCGTGAAGGACAGGTCGTCCAGGGGCCGGTAGGCGACGCCGAGCCGGGTGGACCACTGGGTGAGCGTGTCGGTCGAGCCGGGCGTGCCGTCGGTGCCGGCCGTCACCTGGAGGACCTCGGCGTCGAGCTGGAGGCGGAGGCGCCCGTTGATGGCCGCCGGGTCGCTGGAGGAGAGCAGCGGGTCGCCGCAGCCGCAGACCGAGCAGGCGCGGGCGGCGGGCGCGGCGACGACCAGGGCGGCCGCCAGGGCGACGCGGGCGAGGATCCTCATCGCGGCAATCTGGTGCGTCTCGGCCCGGGGCGCCAGGGGCTGCCCGCGCCGGGTCACGTCCGGGACGCCAGCCACCGCCGCCGCCCCGCCGGGACCGGGTGGCCGGCCGCAACGAGGCGCCCCTTGACGCCCCCGGGCACCCACCGCATCGTCTCACCTGGACCATGACCAAGGGACGATTCCTCCGCGCCGCCCTCTCCGCCGCCTCCCTCCTCGCCGTCCTCGCCGCCGCTGGATGCGGCTCCGCCGCCGTCCGCCCGGCCGCTGCCGCGCCCTCGCCTCCGTCCTGGGAGGCCGACAACCCGGTGCGGCCGCTCCCGGTGCCGCCGCTCGGATCGCCCGCCGACTTCGCCTCCGTGCCCTGGGTCACGCCCGAGAAGGTCCGGCTGGGCCGCTGGCTCTTCTACGACGCGCGGCTCAGCGCCGACGGCACCGTCTCCTGCGCCACCTGCCACGAGCCGGAGCACGGCTACTCGGAGGACCGGCCCACCTCCACCGGCATCCGCGGCCAGGTGGGCAAGCGCAAGGCGCCGCCGGTGCTGAACGCCGCCTGGCCCATCTACCCGGTGTTCTTCTGGGACGGGCGGGCCGGCTCGCTGCAGGAGCAGGCCAAGGGGCCGATGGAGAACCCCATCGAGATGGGCAACTCGCACCAGGGCGTGCTCCGCACGCTGGCGGGCGTGGAGGGCTACCGCCCCTACTTCCGCCAGGCCTTCGGCGACGACCGGCTCGACATCGACCGGGTCGCCGAGGCCATCGCCGCCTACGAGGCCACCCGCCTCTCCGGCGACTCGGCCTACGACCGCTTCGACGCCGGCGACGAGCGGGCCCTCACGCCGCTGGCGCGCCAGGGGCGCGACCTGTTCTTCGGCCGGGCCCGCTGCTCGGCCTGCCACCTGGGCCCGAACTTCACCGACTCCCGCTTCCACGACGTCGGCGTCGGCTGGAGGCCGCCGCCGCCGGGCCGCCCCCCCGCCGACGGCTACCGCGACCCGGGCCGCTTCGCGGTGACCAGGGACCCCAGGGACCTCGGCGCCTTCAAGACGCCGACGCTGCGCGACGTGACCCGGCACCCGCCCTACATGCACGACGGGTCGATGAGGACGCTCCGCGAGGTGATGGAGCACTACCAGCGTCGGGGCGACGCCAGCCCCAACCTGGCGCCCGACGTGGCCCTGGCGCGGTTCACCCCCGGGGAGATCCCGGCGCTGATCGCCTTCCTGGAGGCGCTCGACGGGACCGGCTTCGCCGACACGCCGCCGCGGATCTTCCCGCGGTAGGCGCGGTCCGCCTGTCAGAGGCGCGACCTATCCTCGCGGGGTGCGGCGCTTCCTGACCCTGGACCTCGAGACCATCCCCGACGAGGGGCTGGTGTCGGCGGTGGACGGCGAGCCGGGCCGCCCCTACGGCGAGCAGCTCTCGCGGCTGCTGGCGGCCCGGCGGGCGCAGGGGCGCGGGCGCAGCGACTTCCTGCCCCTGCCCTACCACCGCCCGGTGGCCGGCTGCTGGATCGAGGCGGAGGAGATCGGCGCCCAGGTCCGCGTCACCGACCTGGGGCGCTGGACCGACGAGGCCGGCGGCGAGGCCGCCTTCCTCTCCCGGACCTGGGAGCGGCTGGAGGGCCGGACGCTGGTCACCTTCCACGGCGCCGGCTTCGACCTGCCGGTGCTGGAGCTGCGCTCGCTGAAGCTGGGCGTGCCCGCCCCGTCCCACTTCTCGGCGGGACGCGCCGGCGACCGCCACGTCGATCTCTACGACGTGCTCTCCAAGGGCGGCGCGGCCCCGGCCCCGCTCGACCTCTACGCCAAGCTGGTGGGGCTCCCCGGCAAGGAGGAGACGGCCGGGAAGGACGTGCAGGGGCTCTACGCGGCGGGCGCGCGGGACCGGATCGCCGCCTACTGCATGACCGACGTGGTCCAGACCTGGCTCTTGTTCCTGCGCTGGCGGCTGCTGGAGGGGACGCTCTCGCCCCCCGGCTACGCCGCCAGCGTCGGCTCGGCCCGCGACCGGCTGCCGCCGCTCTTCGCGGAGCGGCTGCGCCCGGGCGAGCGGGAGCTGCTCGACGGCTTCCTGGCCCGCTGCCAGCCCTTCTTCGACGACGCCGCCGTCCCGCCGCTGCGCCGGGCGCTGTAGCGCCGGCTACGACGCCCGCTTGGCGCGGCGCTTCCGCTTGATGGACAGGGTGCGCTTCCGCTTGGCGGTCGCCTTCTTCACCTTGCTGCGGTTGGCGAGCTTCTTCTTGGAGCGGGCCATCGGGACCTCCGGATCGGGTTGGGGCGCGAGTCTACCCGCGGTTCGCCGCAGGTCAATGGCGCGCCGTCACTCCAGCCAGTCCTTCTCCTTCAGCTTCCGCGGCAGGTACTCCTCGGTGACGAAGCTGATGCCGCGCCGGGAGAGGGCCTCCAGCTCGAACTTCACGCCGGAGCGGATCATCTCCTGGATCTCCCGCTGCCACCTCGCCTCCTTGAACCAGGGGTAGGCCAGCATCTGCTTCGCCCGCGAGACGTCGCCGTCGTCCATCTTGATGGCCACGTTCCCGGGCAGCTGGTACTTGTCCTTGTCGAAGCTGGAGAGGCCGACGAAGCGGGCGTCGGGCACCGCCATCCGCATCGACTCGTAGGCGAGGTTGATGGAGCCCTGCTTCATCACCGAGTAGATGTAGAAGCCCCAGGGATCGTTGTCGACCAGCACGTAGACCGGCAGCTTCAGCTCCTGGTGGAGCCGCTGCACCAGCCGGCGCACGCCGCGCGGCGGCTGCCCTCCGCCCTGGAGGATGATGCAGCGCTCCCGCTTCCAGAACTTGTCCTCGTTGAAGCGGGTCCAGACCGCGTCCTTCTCGATGAGCAGGACGTACCTCGCCTCGTGGCGGACGAACTCGATGACGTTCTCCTCCACGATGGAGGGGACCGCCCAGCCGCCCGAGCCCATGCGCCGCAGGTCGATGGTGTCGCCCGAGTCCCGGATGGTCACCGGGCCGACCATCGAGCCCTTGCGGGAGGCGAAGAGGTGCAGCTCCTCGCGCAGGGCGTCGAGCGCCACCTCCAGGTCCTCGATGATGGGATCGGACTCGTCCTGCTCCTCGAAGGTGTTCTGGCGGGTCTCGCCGATGGTGTGCTTGGTGATGTAGTAGAGGTCGCGGATGCTGGTGGTCTTGCCGCTCTCCACCAGCTCCTTGCAGGCGTCCGAGACCAGGAAGGTCTGCATGAACTTCTTGGCCATGGCGACGTTGAAGAAGTAGCGCTTCTGCCGCTGGCCGCCGAGCTGCACGATCCGCTTCTTCGGGTCGAAGCGGACGTTGGCGAGCGAGCGGACCGGGATCTCGACGAAGGGGTTCTTGCCCCCCTTCACCGCGCGCATCACCTGCTCGGCCAGCTTCTCGATCTTCTGCGCCGTCCGCTTCGAGACCGCGTCCATCCGTGCCATGGGCTACTCGTCCTCGTCGCGCCGGCGGGGGTTCCTCGAGACCTTCTCCGAGGCGTCCTTCGGGGCCCGGGCGCCGGGGGCCTCGGCCCTCGGCCTCGGCCCGCTCGCCGGCGGAGCCGTCTCGCTCCGCTCCTCCAGCTCCGCCTCGGTCACCGCCTCGGCCACCCGGAGGAACTCGCGCTGGATGGGGACCGGGCTCTTGCCGGTGATCTTGCCGAGCGCCCGCGCCACCTCCTCGATGTAGAGCTCGAAGATCGATCGGCGCTGCGCCTGGTAGTCGGCGTGCTGCCGCTTGCGGATGTGGGTGGCGAGCTTGCGGCCGCACTCCTGGGCGGCGAGCTGGATCTCCCGGATGATCTCCGGGTAGTGGGCCACCGCCTCCTTCGACTCGCTGGTGAAGGGCACCCAGACCGAGGCGACGTGGACCAGCAGCGCCATGGGGCCGACCGGCAGCGAGCCCCGGGGCTGGCTGAGCAGGTAGTTGCGCCAGTCGGTCTTCACCACCGCCTCGGTGACCCCGCAGGCGCCGCGCTGGAAGAGCAGCGGCACGCGGTTGGCGAAGCGGAACAGCTCGATGGGCTTGTCGGCCGGCCAGCTGCCGCCGTAGGCCAGCCCCACCTCCACCTGGAAGGGGTTGCCGCGATAGACCCGGGGGGGCCGGGTGACGGTGGCGATGAAGTAGTTGTGCCCCTTGATCTTCTCGACGCCCTCCTCCAGGTCGGGAGGATACGGCCCCCCCGAACCCCCCGCTCGCTCCGGTCCAGCCTCGTCCGGCTGGACCTTCGCTTTCCTCGACGAGGCCCCCGTGGCGCGACGCTTGGTGGCGTGGTCGAGGTCGAGCTGCCCGTCGCCGTCCTCCTGCGGCCCCTCGCTCTCGATGACCTGGAGGAAGGAGACCAGCCCCTTCTTCATCAGCGCGTCGCCGATGGGGGAGAGGCAGTTGGTCGGCGGCGCCATGATCTTCGTCGCCTGGATGGCCCGGTGCAGGCTCTCGGCGAGGTGGCGGTCCTCGGCCAGGTCGCGCGGCCGCACCCGCCCCTTGAAGGCGGCGGCCTTGAGGATCTCGTCGGCGACGGCGGGCGAGACCCGCGAGAAGCTGGAGCCGAGGAAGCCCTTCAGGTCGTGGCTCCTCGACTCCGCCGCCATGAGCATCAGGGCGCCGAGCTCGACGCCGTGGGGGTGCGGGCGGATCTCCAGCGCCTCCTTGGGCAGCTCGTCGGTGGCCCGCGGGAAGGTGAGCCGCTCCTGCTTCGGGCGCAGGTAGTGGACGGTGGCGTGGGGGTTGGCGAGCGCGGTGTGCTCCACGTACCGGTTCACGAACTTCTGCCCCTGCTGCCAGTTGGCCACGATCTCCAGCTCCACCCGCGTGCCGTGCTCCTGGTGCCACTCGCGCAGCTCGTCGTCGCGGGTGACCACCGGGTCGTTCTTGCGGGTGTCGATCTGGATCTCGAAGAGGTGGGCCGGCCGCGCCTTGCCGGTGCGCGAGACCACGCGGATGGGCTGGCCGGTGGTGAGCTGGCCGTACATGGCGGCGGCGCTGATGCCGATGCCCTGCTGGCCGCGCGACTGCTTCAGGCGGTGGAACTTCGAGCCGTAGAGCAGCTTGCCGAAGATCTTGGGCACCTGGGCCTTGACGATGCCCGGGCCGTTGTCCTCGACGACGACCACGAAGCGCCCCTCGCCCTTGCTGAGGTCGGACCTCGCATCGGGGGGATGATGCCCCCCCGCCCCCCTCGCTCGCTCCGGGGCAGGCTCCTCCGCCTGCCCCTTCGCTCGCCGCAGGCCGCTCTCGTACCCGAGGTCCCGCACCTCGACGGTGATCTCGGGGAGGATGCCGGCCTCCTCGCAGGCGTCGAGGGAGTTGTCCACCGCCTCCTTGATGGTGGTGAGCAGCGCCTTGGAGGGGTTGTCGAAGCCGAGGAGGTGGCGGTTCTTGGTGAAGAACTCGGAGATGGAGATCTCGCGCTGCCGCTGCGCCATCTGCTCGGCGGTGGCGCGGCGCTTGGGGGCGCGCGGCGCCGGCGCGGCGGCGGCCCGTTCCGGGGCCTCCCCTCCGGCGGCTCCTCCGGCCCCGGCCCCGGCGGGCACGGGGACGCCGGCGCGAGGGGGGCGGGCCACCTCGAGACGGGCCGGCTTGCGCCCGGCCGGCTCGGCGGGCACCAGCTCCAGCTGCCGCACGGCGGGACGCGCCATGGCCTTCCCCCTCCTCCCCGAACCCTTCCCCGTCGTCGCCATCCGGCCGTACCCCGCGATATCGCTGGGTATCCTCTAGCACGGACCCGATCCCGCGGCGAGAAACCGGAAGCGCACGGGGAAGCGCTCGCCGGCCTGGGCGGTTTCACCGAAGCCACCCTCCGGTCCACGCCCAAGTCCTTGGTTTGGCAGCAACTTGTCGCGTCCGATTTCCTTTGACGCGATCCGGCGTGTGGTTATGTTGCCGCCATGGCCTGGAACGAGACGACCCCGACCCGCGGCATGCCCGCCCCCGCCCGGTTCCCCGGCGTGGGACGGAACTACCTGAAGACCGCGGCGCTGATGGCCTTCCTCATCGCGCTGCTCGCCATCGGCGGGCAGATGTGGGGCGGGTACGGCGGCATGCTGCTCTTCGGCGGCATCGGCCTGGTCTTCAACTTCGTCTCCTACTGGTTCTCCGACAAGATGGCGCTGGCGATGCACCGCGCGCAGGAGGTGACGCGCGACCAGCTCCCCGAGGTCTACGAGATCGTGGAGCGGCTCACCCGCAAGGCCGGGCTGCCCATGCCGCGCGTCTACCTCATCCCCTCGGAGACCCCCAACGCCTTCGCCACCGGCCGCAACCCCTCCCACGCCGCGGTCGCGGTCACCGAGGGCATCGTCCGGATGCTCGACAAGCGCGAGCTGGAGGGGGTGCTGGCCCACGAGCTCACCCACGTCCGCAACCGGGACATCCTCATCGCCACCATGGCCGCGGCGGTCGCGGGGCTGGTCGCCTCGCTCGGCCACGTGATCCAGTGGGGCGCGATGTTCGGCGGGATGCGCTCCAGCGACGAGGACCGCTCCGGCGGCATCATCGGCACGCTGGCCTGGGCCATCCTGGCGCCGCTGCTGGCGATGGTCATCCAGCTCGCCGTCTCCCGGTCGCGCGAGTACGCGGCCGACGCCGGCGGGGCGGAGCTGGTGGGCGACCCGGAGCCGCTGGCCTCGGCGCTGCTCAAGCTCGAGGCCGGGAACGAGGCCCGCCCCTACCAGTTCGGCGGGCCGGCCACCGCCCACTTCTTCATCGTGAACCCCTTCTCCGGCGTGGGCGGGGCGCTCATGAGCCTGATGTCGACGCACCCGCCCATCGAGGAGCGGGTGGCGCGCCTGCGCGCGATGAAGCGCGGCATGCGGGTGTCCTGAGCGGGAGCCGCGGGCCGTCCCGCCGCCGGCGCCCGCCCCGGGCCCGCGATCAGATGGTGCAGCTGTTCGGGGACGAGCCGTCGCAGGTCAGGTTGAGGGTCCCGGTCGCCCCGCCGGTCCGGTACATCACCTGGACCGGGCCGCAGGCCGCCGGCAGCGTGAGGGAGCAGCTCACCGGCCCGAAGGCGCAGCTGGCGCTGCTGCAGCCCTTGTTCGAGTCGCACTCCCGGACCTGGATGTCGAGCTGCTGCGACCCGGCGGTGCCGGTGGCGGTGATGTCGCACTTCGGCGCGTCGTCGGCGCAGGAGGCGCAGGCGGGCGTCACGTGGATGGTCACCGGGCCGCCGCCCGCGACGGTGCAGCTCGCCGGGCCCGTCACCCGGGCCTCGGCCGGCTTGGTGGTGCAGGTGTCTCCGCAGCCGCCGGCCCAGAGGGCGAGGGCGGGCAGGAGCGCGAGCAGCTTCTTCATGGCGATACCTCCTCGCAGGGCGACGCTCCGGGGCGCGCCGGGATTCAGGGCACGAGCACGATCTTCCCGAACTGGGCGCGCGAGGCGAGCAGGTCGTGCGCCTGCGCCGCCTCGGCGAGCGGCAGCACCCGGTCCAGGACCGGCTTCAGCCGCCCGGCCTCGACCAGGGGCAGGACGTCGAAGAGGTCCCCCTTCGAGCCCATGGTGGACCCGAGCAGCGAGAGCCGCCGGTAGAAGACGTGGCGGAGGTCGGTGGTGGGGTCGTACCCGGTGGTGGCGCCGACGGTGACGATCCGCCCGCCCGCCGCCGCGGCCAGCAGCGACTTCTCCCAGGTGCGCTTGCCGGTGTGCTCGAAGACCACGTCCACGCCGCGCCGGCCGGTGAGCGCCCGGACCTCGGCGAGGAAGTCCTGCTTCTCGTAGTCGATGGCGTGGTGGGCGCCCAGGGCCAGCGCCTTCTCGCACTTCCAGGCGCTGCCGGCGGTGGCGATGACGCGGGCGCCGACCAGCCGCGCGATCTGGACGGCGGCGCTGCCGACGCCCGAGCCGGCGGCGTGGATCAGCACGGTCTCGCCCAGCCGCAGCCGCGCCCGCGACATCAGCGCGTGCCAGGCGGTGAGGAACACCAGCGGCACGCAGGCCGCCTCCTCGAAGGAGAGGTTCCCCGGCTTCGGCAGCACGTTCTGCGCGCCCACCACCACCCACTCGCCGTAGCCCCCGGAGACGTGCTCGCCGAGGATGGCGTAGCGGCGGCACTCCACGTCCATGCCCGAGAGGCAGGCGCGGCAGCGGCCGCAGCTGGTCCCGGGGTTCAGGACCACCTCGGCGCCGGCGGCGACGCCGTCGACGCCGGGCCCGAGCGCGTCCACCACGCCGGCGACGTCGGAGCCGAGGAGGTGCGGCCAGGAGAGCGTCAGCCCCTGCCAGCCCTCGCGGACCCAGACGTCCAGGTGGTTCAGCGCCACGGCGCGGACCCGGACCCGGACCTGTCCCGGCCCGGGCACCGGCTCCGGCAGCTCCTCGGCTCGCAGCACTTCGGTGCCGCCGTGCCCCCGCATGGCGATGGCCTTCATCGATCCTCCCGGCGCGATCCTCGCCCCACCCGCCCCCGCTGGCAACCCCGCCGGCGGCTCCCTCGGGTGCCGCCCGACGACGGCCTTGCGACGCGGGCGCGGCGACGATAGGGAGGGGCCATGGCTGCTGCCCTGGTCTCGATGCTCCTCGGCGCCTCCGGCGCCCTCAAGGTGGGCGATCAGGCCCCCGACTTCACCCTGCCCGACACCGAGGGCAGGCCGGTGACGCTGTCCAGGCTGCTCGAGCACGGGCCGGTCATCGTCTACTTCTTCCCCAAGGCCTTCACCCCCGGTTGAAGCCGCCAGGCCGCAGCGTTCCGGGACCGGAACGCCGACATCGTGAAGGCGGGCGCGCAGGTGGTGGCCATCTCGACCGACGACGTGGCGACGCTGAAGCGGTTCAAGGAGGAGCGCAAGGCGCCCTTCGAGTTCCTCTCCGACGCCGGCAAGAAGGTGGTCCCTCGCTGGTCCGGGACCATGCCGGTGGTGGGGGTCGCCAACCGCGCCAACTACGTGGTGGGCAAGGACGGGAGGATCCTGTCCATCGTCGAGGGGAGCGCGGCCGTCGATCCCACCGCGGCCGTGGACGCCTGCGCCCCGGCGCGCTGAGGCGCGGCCGCCTAGCCCCGCTCCTCGACCAGGGCGCGCCGCACCACCGCCTCGCCGGCGTCGGTGGCGAGCCGGGTGCCGGCCGGCCACCAGGCCCGCTTGAGATACCCCAGGCCGACGCGCCCCTCGGGCGTGTCGGCGCCGCTGGTCACCCAGCCGGCCTCCGCCTCGCCGGCCCGGAGCTTCGTCCCCGGCCCGGCGCCGGGCGGCAGCGCGAGCTGCACCAGCCCGCGCTGCACCTGGCCGCGGAAGGTGGCGCG
>JAJZTO010000053.1:300-11304 GCA_021848865.1 Myxococcales bacterium | reverse complement strand
GGCGTCCTCGAGGTCGGCGGTGGTGACGATGCCCAGCGAGGTGCCCTTCACCCGGTGCAGGTACTCGCCCATGTACTCGACTCGCGGCTGGAAGAAGGCGCTGGTGACGTGGGCCGGGTAGACGCCCTCCTGGTTGTTGTTGGCGTGGTTTCCGGTCGAGTAGCAGGCCATGCCGGGAGAGGAGTCGGTGACGATGCTGTGGAGGGAGTGGGTGGAGACCAGGCCCAGGCCCGGGAAGCCGTCCATCTCCAGGTAGCCCCGCGGGTCGCCGCCGGCGACGCCGTACTTCACCAGGCGGGCGGCGGTGCGGTGGGCCACCCCCATGCCGTCGCCCAGGAAGATGATGACGTTCCGGGCGGGGCGGCCCTCGCCGCGCCCGCCGGATGGGGCCAGGACCTGGATCCGGGAGCGGACGGCGACCGTCCCGGTGGCGTCGGTGAAGGTGGCGGTCAGCTCGTGGAGGCCGGGCCGGTGCAGGGCCTGGCCGCGCCGGTTGAAGCCGCCCCACCCGGCGGCGCTGATGCCGTCGGTGGTGGCGGTGCCCTGGGCGCCGGAGGTGAAGGCCACCGTCTTGCCGTCGACGGCCAGGGTGGCGGTGTAGGGGCCGGTGCCCTTGCCCTCGACGCGGACGTCGAAGCGCTGGCCCTCGAGGAACCGGGCGCCGTCGGGGGGCATCAGGGTCACGCTGGCGGGCGCGGCCAGGGCGGCCGGGGCAGGGACCAGGCAGGCCACGGTGGCGAGGAGACGGAGGCTTCTGGTGAGGCGCATGCGGTCACTTCCTTTCCTTGGACTGGTGGGACGGCTGCGGGGAGGGGTGGGGAGCCGCTGGGGGCGTCGACTCCACCAGCAGGCGGAAGGCGGAGACCTGCCCGTCCTCGTCTGCCTCGGGGCCGACCTCGAGGACGCCGGTCGCGGAGATGAGGCCGCCGACGTGCTCGACCTGGAAGCCGGCGCGTCCGCGGACCACCACCCAGATGGCGTCGGGCGGCAGATCGCCGGTGCCGGCGCCGCCCTCGTCGCAGTGGACCGGCCGCGAAACCAGCCAGTAGCCGCCCGACGGAGGCTCCTCCATGTCGGCCATGAACCCGGCGAGCGTGACGCGCTGGCCGGCCAGGGCCAGGGCGCGCTCGGTCGGAACCAGGCCGGCGCGGGTGGCGCGGAGCAGATCGCGGAAGTCGAGCCGCGCGGCGCTGGCGGCCGGTGCCGCGGGAGCGGCAGGCGGCGGCGCTTCGGCGCGGGCCAGCGGCGGGAGGAGGGCGAGGACGATGGCGGCGAGCCGCACCAGCGTGTCCGGACCCGGAGGTGGAGGGATGCGTGGCATGGCGGAAATGTGCGCCCTCGACCGGGCAGGCGCCGTGAAGGCCGAGTGAAGCTTCTGCGACGGCGACGGGAGGGCGCCGGCGATCAGGCGGCGATGGGCGCCCCGTCCAGGGGAAGCGCCGCCGGGGCACCGGGCGCGACGTCGAGCCAGCGCTCCGCCAGCACTCGGCCCTCGCGGTGGGCCATCACCCGGACACGCCCCAGGCCCGTCGAGCTCCCGGCGTTCAGCACCCGGAGCGGCCGGGCACCGTCCTCGCCGAGCACCAGCTCCCCGGGCACGTGCCGGTGGCCGTGGAGGACGAGGTCGCAGCGGCCGAGGAGCCGCTCCAGGAGTTGCCCGCCCAGGGCCAGCTCGCCGGCGTGGGGCCAGCCCACCAGGCTGGAGAGCCGCTCCAGGAAGCCCTCCTCGGGCAGGGCGTGCAGGTGGTGGTGGAGCATCAGCACGACCAGCGCACCGGCCGGCGCCGCGCCCAGGATCGCCTCGACCTCCGCGATGTCGCGCTCGGTGAGCAGGCCGTGGCCGTCCACGAGCGAGCGGTTGTGCGGAGCGGTCGAGTCGAGCCGGATCACGAAGAGGCCGGGCGACACCGCGGCGTGCACCCGGCCGGCCATGAGGTGCCGGCCGGCGTTCTCGCCGATCCGGTCGTGGTTTCCCGGGACCACCAGGAGCCGCTCCGGCCCCAGCGGAGCGACGATCCGCCTGAAGAGCCGCAGCTCCCCGAGGCGGCCGCGATCGGTGACGTCGCCCGTCACCAGGACCTGGTCGATCCCCGCGGCGTCGAGGGCCCGAACCAGGCGCCGGGCCGACCAGGCGGTGGCGGCGTCCTTGCCGATGTGGAGGTCGGAGAGGTGGGCGAGCGTTCGCAAGGTGGTCTCCCGTGCCTGGACATTGGACCGGATCGCGGTGACGGCGCCGCGAAGCCCCGGTCACGTTCGAGTGAAGACGCGCCGCTCCCGGCGTCGCCGAAACGCCGCGGATCCGTCGCCGCCGGGTCACGGGGGGCAGCTACCGTTCCGGGCCACAGGAGGAGACATGGCCGATCGCCGGATCCGCCCGCTGCGCAGCGACGACTTCCCGGTGCTGATGCGACTCGAGGAGGAGGTCTTCGGGGCCGCCGGGGAGGGCGTGCTGGGGCCCTACTACGTGCGCCTCTGCTGCGAGTTCTTCGCCGACACCTGCTTCGTGGCCGAGGAGGAGGGGCGGGGGGTGGGCTACGTGCTCTGCTTCCTCCGCGGCCGGGAGGCCTACTGCACCACCCTCGCGGTGGCGCCCGGCCGCCAGGGCAGCCGCGTCGCCGTCCAGCTCGTCCGGGCGCTGGTGGGCGCGCTGGCGGACCGGGTGGACGCCTGCTGGTTCACGGTGAAGGAGGACAACGTCTCGGCCCGCGCCCTCCACCAGGCGATGGGGGCCCGGGACGTCGAGGTGCGGGAGGACTTCTACGGGCCGGGCGACCGGCGCATCGTCTCCCGCATCGACCGGGCCGGCTTCGAGCGGGTCCGCGACCGGCTCGAGCGGATGGGGCTGGCGGCCGGGCGCCCCGGGGCGGCGGTGGCGCGGCTCGACGGCAGGGTGGGGGCGGCGTGAGCGCCCCCGCCGCCGCGCTGCGCGCCGCCGGCCGCGTCCTGGCCACCGCCGGCGTGGCCGCCGACGCCGTCCGGCGGCTGCGGCGGCTCGGCGACGACGCCGGCCGCGACGACCGGGCCCTGTGCCTGCGGGACGCGGCCCGGCGCCTCTTGGGCTCGCACGGCATCGAGGTTCACGTGGCCGGCCCGCTCCCCGAGGGACCGGCGCTCCTCGCCTCGAACCACGTGAGCTGGATCGACCCGCTGGTGGTGGCGAGCGTCCTCGCCTGCGTGCCGGTCTCGAAGGGCGAGGTCGCCGCCTGGCCGGTGGTGGGGCCGCTGGCCGCGGCGCTCGGCGTGCTCTTCATCGTCCGCGGCGACGCCGCCAGCGGCGTGGCGGTGATGCGCGCCGCCCGGCGGATCCTGGAGGACGGGCTGCCGGTGCTGAACTTCCCCGAGGGCACCACCACCGCCGGCAGCGACGTGCGGGAGTTCCACCGCGGCCTCTTCGCGGTGGCGCGCCGCGCCGGCGCGCCGGTGGTGCCGGTGGCGCTGGCCTACCAGCCGGCCCACCTGTCCTGGACCGGGGACCAGGCGTTCCTGCCCCACTGGCTCCGCGTCGCCGCGCTCCCCCGGGCGCGGGTCGCGGTGCGCTTCGGGGCGCCGCTCTCGCCGCGCGCCCTGGACGGCGCCGCCGGGCTCGCCGACGCCACGCGCGCCCGCGTGGTCGATCTGCTGGGAGCCTGATCGTGGCCCAGCAGTCGGCGCTGGAGTACCTCTCGCACGGCCAGACCCCTTTCTTCCGGCTGCCCTGGGTGCCCATGGCCCGGCCGCTGCCGTCCGGCACGCGCGCCGTCCTCCTGGGGGTTCCCTTCGACGGCGGCACCACCTACCAGCCGGGCGCCCGGCTCGCGCCCTACCACGTCCGCCGGGTGAGCGCGCTGGTGCAGGGCTGGCACCCCGTCCACCGGATCCCGGTCTTCGAGCGCGCCCCGGCCGTGGACGGCGGGAACGTGGTCTTCCCTCCCTTCCACCCCGAGCGGATGCGGGAGCGGCTGGAGGCCGAAGTCGCGGCGGTGGCCGCCGCGGGCGCCGCGCCCTTCGTGGTGGGGGGCGACCACTCGGTGGCGCTGCCGTGCCTGCGGGCGCTGGCCCGGGCGCACGGGCCGCTGGCGGTGGTGCACGTGGACGCGCACCTCGACACCAGCGGGCCGGAGGCCTGGGGCGAGCCCTTCCACCACGGCACGCCGCTGCGCCACGCGCTGGAGGAGGGACTGGTGGCGCCCGGCCAGCTCCACCAGGTCGGCCTGCGCGGCCCGTGGGGCGGCCCGGGCGACGGCGACCCGGGCGCGGTCCACGGCGCCCGGCTCCACCCCGCCGACGAGCTCCAGGCGCGCGGCGCCGCGGCGGTGGCCCGCGAGGTCCGCGAGGCGGCGGGCGACCGGCCGGTCTACCTCACCTTCGACGTGGACGCGGTCGACCCGGCCTTCGCGCCGGGCACCGGGACGCCGGTGCCGGGCGGACTGACCTCCGCCGAGGCCCTGCGGCTGGTCCGCGGGCTCGCCGGGGTCCGCCTGGTGGGGATGGACCTGGTCGAGGTCTGCCCGGCCCTGGATCACGCCGACATCACCAGCCACCTGGCCGCCCACCTGCTCTTCGAGGGGCTGGCGCTGGTGGCGCTGCGCGGCGGCGGGCTCTCCGCCCGGTGCTACAGCTCGTAGCGCAGCAGCAGGCAGGCCAGCCCGCCGTTGCGGGTGGAGAGCGCGCCCGAGGGGCGGAGCCCGAGGAGCTTCTCCAGCCCGCGGTCGGGCGCCAGCACCACCAGCCGCCAGCCGGCGAGGCGGGGGAGGAGCGCCGCCAGGGCCCGCCAGGCCCCGGCCGGATCGCCGTCGAGCCGCTCGCCGTAGGGTGGGTTCACCGCCAGCAGGCCCCGGCCCGGCGGCGGCTCCGCCTCGGCGGCGTCGCGCCGCTCGATGCGCACCCAGCCGGCCACCCCGGCCGCGGCGGCGTTCCGGGCCGCGAGCCGCACCGCGCCGCCGTTCCGGTCGGAGGCGGCCACCGGGAAGGGCGGGGCGCGCTCCCGGGCCGCGAGCCGCTCGCGGAGCTCCCGGGTCCGCGCCGGGTCGTGGCCGGGCCAGTCCTCGAAGGCGAAGCGCCGTCCGGCTCCCGGGGCCCGGCGCGCGGCGATCAGGGCCGCCTCGATCGCCAGGGTGCCCGAGCCGCACATGGGGTCGAGGAAGGGGCGCTCGCCGTCCCAGCCCCCGAAGGCCAGCATCGCCGCGGCCAGCGTCTCGCGCAGCGGGGCCGCGCCCACCCGGGCGCGCCAGCCCCGCTTGTAGAGGGGCGAGCCGGCGGCGTCGAGCGAGAGCGTCGCCTCGCCGCCGCGCCGGCGCACCTGCAGGTCGGCGCCGCGCCCGAAGCGCTCCCGGGCCGCCGCCAGCGCCCCGTCGAGCCCGGCGGCCGGGCCCGCGTACAGGCGGACCGAGACGGCGTCGGCGAGGCGCGAGCCCAGGCAGGCCAGGGCCGCGGCGTCGGCCCCCTCCGCCTCGGCGCCGCCGGGCGTGGCCCCGGCGGCGAGCCCCAGGCCGACGAGCTCGGCGGCGAGCAGCTCCTCCAGGCCCGGGGCGCAGGCGGCGAAGATGCGCTCGGTCGGCACCCACAGGGTCCTACCTCCGATGGCGGCCGCGCGCCAATGGGCGGCCGCCCGCCCCTCGCCAAGCGCCCCCTTTTCGGCTAAGTACCGCGCGTCCGCCCGGCCGGTCCTTCCGCCGGGCGGTCTTCCCATGATCTCGGTGCAGAACGTCGGCAAGGCCTTCGGGCCCAAGAAGCTCTTCGAGGACGTGAACGTCGCCTTCCAGCCGGGGCGCCGCTACGGCCTCACCGGCCCCAACGGCGCCGGCAAGTCCACCTTCATGAAGATCCTCTCGGGCGAGCTGGAGCCCGACGCCGGGCAGGTGTTCCGCCCGCGCAAGCTGGGGGTCCTCCGCCAGGATCACTTCGGGTACGAGAGCGTCCGCGTCCTCGACGTGGTGCTGCGCGGCAACGCCATCCTCTGGAAGGCCCTGGACGAGAAGCACGCGCTGCTCGCCAAGCCCCAGATCTCCGACGAGGACGGCCACCGGCTGGCGGAGCTGGAGGGGGTCATCGGCGAGGAGGACGGCTACTCGGCCGAGGCCGACGCCGGCGAGCTGCTGGAGGGGCTGGGGATCGAGACCCGCTTCCACGACGAGCCCATGAAGGCGCTGCCCGGCGGCCTGAAGCTGCGGGTGCTGCTGGCCCAGGCGCTCTTCGGCAGGCCCGACGGGCTGCTCCTCGACGAGCCCACCAACAACCTGGACATCGACTCCATCCGCTGGCTGGAGCTGTTCCTGGAGGAGTACCAGGGGGTGCTGGTCACCATCAGCCACGACCGCCACTTCCTGAACGCCATCTGCACCCACATCGCCGACATCGACTACGAGGCGATCATCACCTACACCGGCGCCTACGACGACATGGTGAAGCAGAAGGGCCAGGTGCGGGCGCGCATCGAGGCCTCCAACGCCGAGAAGCAGAAGAAGGTCGCGGCGCTCCAGGACTTCGTGGCGCGCTTCAGCGCCGGCACCCGCGCCTCGCAGGTGCAGAGCCGCAAGCGGGCCATCCAGAAGCTGAAGATGGAGGACCTGAAGCGCTCCAACATCGCCGCCCCCTTCATCAAGTTCGAGCTGGCGAAGCAGAGCGGCCGGCAGACGCTGGAGCTCGTCGACGTCGAGAAGCGGTTCGGCGACCTGGAGGTGGTCCAGCCCTTCAGCGCCCTGGTCACCCGGGGCGAGAAGATCGCCGTCGTCGGCAAGGCCGGCGCCGGCAAGTCCACGCTGGTGAAGGTGATCGCCGGCGAGCTGGCGCCGGACGCCGGCACCGTGAAGTGGGGCCACCAGGCCCAGGTCGGCTACCTGCCGCAGGACCACGCCGGCGTCGTGCGCAAGGGCACCACCGCCTTCGGCTGGCTGCGGGAGATGGAGGACAAGCTCTCCAACGAGGAGATCTCCGGCCTGCTGGGCCGGATGCTCTTCTCCGGGGAGGAGCGGATGAAGCCCACCGACACCCTCTCCGGCGGCGAGACGGTGCGGATGCTCCTGGCCCGGCTCATGCTCTTCAAGGACAACGTGCTGGTGCTGGACGAGCCCACCAACCACCTCGATCTGGAATCCATCAACTCGCTGGGGGAGGGGATCGACCGGTACGAGGGCACGGCGATCTTCGTGACCCACGACCAGGAGCTGATCTCCGAGGTGGCGACCCGCATCTGGCTGGTCCGCAAGGGCGAGCCGGTGCTCGACTTCCCCGGGAAGTTCGACGAGCTGCTGGAGAAGCACCCCGAGCTGGAGATCCACCGCCGCTGAGCGGCGCCCGGCGCGGCGCGGCCGTCAGCGCAGCCGCGTCACCCAGGCCCAGGCGCCCGCGGCCGCGGCCAGCCCGCCGAGGAGCGCCCAGAGCGGCCAGCGGCTCGGCGCCGGCGCGCCGGCCGCCGTCGTCGGCGTGTCGCCGGTGGCCGGCGCCGCCTCGCCCAGGCCGCGGTCGGCCATCAGCTCCCGCAGCCGCTGGTGGGGCCGGACCCTCCCGGCGAGGTCGACCGCCAGCCCCTCCAGCTCGTGCGCCAGGGCCGCGGCCGTCTCCCAGCGCCGGGTCGGCCTCCGCTCCAGGCAGCGCTCGACGGCCCGCGCCAGCCGCCGGGGGAAGCCGGGGACGGCCTCGCGGATGGGCCGGGGGCTCGCCTTGCGGACGGCGCCGAAGAGCTCGTGGAAGTCGGCGCCGAGGAAGGGGCGGGCGCCGGTGGCCAGCTCGTAGAGCGTCACCCCCAGCGACCAGACGTCGCTGCGCTCGGTGGCCGGCGCCCCCTCCAGCACCTCCGGGGCCACGTAGGCGGGCGTCCCCATCACCCCGCCGGCCTGGGTCAGCTCGGTGGCCATCGGGTCGCGGAGGATCCCGAAGTCCATGAGCTTCACCTCGCCGCGGCGCGAGATCATCACGTTGGCCGGCTTCACGTCGCGGTGGATCAGGCCGTGGAGGTGGACGGCGTCGAGGGCGTCGGCGAGGCGCGCCCCCACCGCCGCCACGCAGGCCGGGGGCAGGGCGCCGCCGGCCTCGAGGAGCCGGCGCAGGTCGGCGCCGTCCACGAACTCGGTCACCAGGTAGAGGGTCTCGTCCTTCTCCACCAGGTCGTGGACCGCGACCACCGCGGCGTGGCGGATCTGCGCGTAGGCCCGCCCCTCGCGGCGGAAGCGCTCGGTCTGCTCCCGGGAGCGGGCCTGCTTCCCCTCCAGGGCCTTCACCGCCACCCGGCGGTCCAGCCCCTCCTGGTAGGCCTCGTAGACCACGCCCATGCCCCCGCGCCCGATCTCGCGGAGGATCCGGCTCGATCCGACCTTTCGCACCGACATCGGGCGAGAGCTTCGTCCGCCGCGGAGCCCTGGCGCAAGGGGGAGGGTGTAGGCGGCGCGGCGCGGCGGCGGCCGGGGCCGGCGGGGTGGCGCGGCCGCCGGGCGGGGAGGTATGAAGCCGCCATGCGCCGCCAGGTGAAGGCCGGGGAGGTCCGCCGCGAGCTGCTCCCGGGGGAGTCGGCCGCCCTCCTCCAGGAGCTGCACCTGCTCACCCGCGCTGGCGACCTCAACGCCGACGCCCTGCGGAAGCTGAAGCAGGTGAACCACCTGGCCGGGCTGCTGGCGCCGGCGCTCGAGGACGTGCTCTCCCGCTTCGGGGAACCGGTGATCGTGGACTGCGGCGCCGGCAAGAGCTACCTGGGCTTCATCCTCTACGAGCTGTTCCTGAAGGGCGCGGAGAAGGGGCGGATCCTCTCGGTCGAGGCGCGGGCCGAGCTGGCCCGGGCCGCGGCCGAGCGGGCCGCCCGCCTCGGCTTCGGGCGGATGGCCTTCCAGGCCGCCGCCATCGGCGAGGCGGAGCTGCCGGAGCGGGTGCACCTGGTCACCGCGCTCCACGCCTGCGACACCGCCACCGACGACGCCATCGCCCTGGCGGTGCGGCACGGCGCCGACCACGTGGCGGTGGTCCCCTGCTGCCAGGCCGAGGTGGCCCGCCAGCTGGCGCGCGGCGGCGGGAGCGACCCGGCGCTGGCGGCGCTGCACCACCACCCCATCCACCGGCGCGAGCTGGGCTCGCACCTCACCAACGTGGTGCGGGCCCTGGCGCTGGAGGCGAAGGGCTACCGCGTCACCGTCACCGAGCTGACCGGCTGGGAGCACTCGCTGAAGAACGAGCTGATCCTGGGCCGCAAGGTGCGGGCCCGCTCGGCCGAGGCCGAGGCCAAGCTGGCCCGGCTGCTGGACGCGGCGGGGATCGCACCGGCGGTGACGCGGCTGCTCGGCCTGGCGCCGGCCGGCGCGGTGGGCTGATCCGGCCGCGGCGTTGCGTTCGCCCCGGTGCCAGCGTAAGAACTCGGACCGTGCCCCACCCGCGCTCCGCGGCCGCCGCGGCCGTGCTGCTGACCCTGGTGTCGTGCCGGTCCGGCCAGGACGCCGGCTCGCGGACCCGCCCCCCGCCGGTGGTGACCAGCGCGCCGGTGGCGGTGCGCGACGTGCCGGTCGAGATCACCGGGCCCGTGGACCTGCGCCCCATCGCCCAGGCCGACGTCGCCTCCAAGACCCTGGGCTACCTCGACACGGTGCTGGTGGACCGCGGCGACCGGGTCCGGCGCGGCCAGCTCCTCGCGCTGGTGCGCCCCGCCGACCTCCCCGACCAGCTGGCGGCGGCGCGCGGCGCGCTGGCCCAGGCGCAGGCGGCGACGGCCCTGGCCCGCTCCAACCGGGACCGGGCCGAGCGGCTGGCCCCGAGCGGCGTGGTCTCGCAGCAGGAGCTGCAGGCGGCCACCACCGCCGCGGCCACGGCCGAGGCCACCCTGGCCGCGGCACAGGCCAACGTGGCGGCGCTGGCCACCCGGCTGGGCGAGACCCGCATCGAGTCGCCGCTCGACGGCGTGGTGGCGACGCGGCGCCTCGATCCCGGCGCCCTGGTGGGGCCCACCGGCGGAGCCATCCTCTCGGTGGAGCGGGTGGACGTGCTCCGCGCCTTCGTGCGCGTCAACGAGTCGGAGGCGACGCAGCTCCGCCTCGGGCAGGACGCGCGGCTGGACCTGGAGGCGGTCCCGGGCCACGCCTACCGCGGCAAGGTGGTCCGCATCGCCCCGGGCCTCGACCCGGTGGCGCGCACGCTCGACGCCGAGGTGCACCTGAAGAACCCCGGGGAGCTGCGGACCGGCATGTACGGCCGCTGCCGCGTGCTGGTGGGCGTGCACCCCGGGGCGGTGGTGGTGCCCGCCCTGTCCATCCAGCTCAGCAACGACCGGAAGTACGTCTACGTCCTGCACGGCGAGAAGGTGGCGCGGGTGGAGGTGCGGACCGGCGTGGACGGGGGGGACTGGCTGGAGGTGGTGAGCGGGCTGGCGGCGGGCGACGAGATCGTCACCGCGGGCGCCGATCTCCTCTCCGACGGCGCCACGGTCCACGCCCTGAAGGGCGTCAATCCCTACAGCGGGAAGGTCGCGACCGCGGCCGACCCCGCCGCCCGGTGACCGGGCCATGTGGCTGACCCGGCTCGCGCTCCGGAACCCCATCCTCATCCTGATGATGTCGCTGGCGGCCATCGCCCTGGGATGGGTGTCCCTGGGCCGGCTGCCGGTGGACCTGTTCCCCAACATCGACGTGCCGCAGGTGACGGTGGCCACCTTCTACCCGGGGGCCGGCCCGCAGGACGTGGAGAAGTCCATCACCGTGCCCATCGAGCGCGCCGTCTCCTCGGCGCCGGGCGTGGACCGGGTGGAGAGCCGCTCGCGGCAGGGCACCTCCATCGTCACCGTCTGGTTCCAGTACGGCGTGAACCTCGACAACGCCCAGTTCGAGGTGTCGCAGCGCGTCGCCCAGATCCAGAACACCCTGCCGGCCGGGATCAACCCGCCCTTCGTCCTGAAGTTCGACGTCTCCGGCATCCCGGTCCAGCTCATCGCCATGAGCGGGGAGGGGCTGGACGAGCGCCAGCTCTACGACCTCGCCTACAACGTCGTCGAGCCGCAGCTGGAGCGCATCAAGGGCGTGGCCAGCGCCTCGGTGGGGGGCGGCAAGATCCGCGAGA
>JAJZTO010000053.1:0-290 GCA_021848865.1 Myxococcales bacterium | reverse complement strand
CTGCCCTCGGGGAGCCTGCGCTCCGGGGACGCCGACTACAACGTCTTCTCCAACACCCAGTTCGGCGAGGCGCGGCCGGTCCAGGACGTGGTGGTCCGGCCCGGCGGGCCGGGGCGCGGCGCCGCCGGCGAGGGGCCGGTGCGGGTGGCCGACGTGGCCCGGGTGAAGGACGGCTCGGCCGACCAGACCGAGATCGTCCGCATCGACGGCCAGCGGGGCGTCTTCTTCCGCATCAACACGCAGCCCAGCGCCAACACGGTCGAGGTGGTGGACGCGGTGCAGCGCGCCAT
>JAJZTO010000052.1 GCA_021848865.1 Myxococcales bacterium | reverse complement strand
GCCTCCTCCCGGCCGAGGTCACCACCTTCCGGCTCTGGCGCTGCCGCTACGTCGAGCCGCCTCCGCCGCGCCGCTGAGCGCCGCGGGGCCCCCGCGCCCGGGCCCGGCAGTGCTCCCGGAGCGCGCAGGGGGCGCACCGCGCCGGGTCGCGCCGCGGCGGGCAGGCGCCGCTCATCCCCAGGTGGCAGAGCGCGAAGTCGAAGCGCACCGGGTCGCCGGGATCGACGGCGCGCAGCGAGGCGGTGATCTCCGCGGCCGTGCGCCAGCTCAGGTCGGAGCGGTCGGTGAGCCCGAGGTAGCGGGCGATGCGCGCCAGGTGGGTGTCGAGCGGCACCAGCAGCGCCGCGGTCGCCACCCCGGTCCAGAGCCCGAGGTCGACGCCGTCGGGCCCGCGCACCATCCAGCGCAGGTACAGGTTCCAGCGCTTGCAGGGGCCGGGCAGCGCCGGGTCGGGGAGCAGGTGGCGGAAGCCCCGGTCCCCGCGCCCCGCCAGCAGCGGCGCCACCGGCGGCGCCTGGCGCAGCTCGCGGGCGAAGCGGGTCAGCGCGGCGCGCAGCGGCTCCGGCCCCCCGCGCTCCTCGGCGAGCAGGGCGGCGAAGCGGCCGCCGAGCGAGCCGTGCGCCGCCCGCACCGCGCCGGCCGCCGCCACCAGCGCCGCCAGGTCCGGCGGCCGGTTGAACCGGTAGCGGAAGGCGGAGAAGACCGCCGGATCGGGCGCCCGGGCGAAGCGCGCGGCGAAGCGGGCCGGCGAGGGGCCCATGGCCGCGAGCGCCGCGGCGATCTGCGGCCGGAAGAGGTCGGCCCGGCCGTAGGCCAGGCACGCGGCCACCAGCCCGGCCACCTCGGCGTCGCCGGGGTCCGGGTAGCGGCGCGGGAACTCGAGCGGGTCGAAGGGCAGCCGCCGGCCCGCGTCGTAGGCGCGCTGGAAGCGGTCCAGCGCCGCCCCCAGGCGGGCGGCGCGCTCGGGGCCCAGTGCCACCGGGGGGTTCTAACGCCGGGGGGGCGGGGCGTCCTTGCGCAGCTCGCGCAGGACGTGGGGCAGCTCCGGGCCGATGAGCCGGCGCCAGGCCAGGGTCACCGCCGCGAGCGAGCCGGGCATGGAGAAGAGCGCCCGCCCCTCCCAGGCGCCGGCCACGGCCCGCGACAGCATGGCGGCGCTCCCGATCTCGGCGAAGGAGAGCATCCGGAACAGCTCCCCGAAGCCGTCGATCCGCTTCTCCAGCAGCCCGGCCACCGCCTCGTAGGTGCGGTCGCGGCCGGCGATCCCGGTGCCGCCGTTCACCAGCACCGCCTCGGCCCCGGCCCGCGCCGCCTCCGCCAGCGCGGCCCGGATCTCCCCGGGGTCGTCCTTCACGATGCGCCAGCCGACCACCGCGTGGCCGGCCTCGGCCGCCGCCCGCCGGAGGAAGGCGCCGCTCTCGTCCTGCGCCTCGCCGCGGGTGTCGGAGGCGGTGACGACGAAGACGCGCACCGACGGCGGCGCCTCCTGGCGGTGCTCGTGGTGGCCCATGGCGCGCTCCCTTTCCGTCCCGGGCCCCGGTGCCGGGCCGGGCGCCGCCGCCCGGCCGCCGGGACGCGAGCCGGAGAGAACATACCCGAGCCCGGCCCCGGGGCTACTCCCCGGCCGGCCCGAAGTGGCGCGCCGGCCGGGTCGCACGTAGGCTCTCGCCCGGTGTCCGTCCTCAAGAACCGCCGCGTCCAGATCCTGGGCCTCCTCGAGGCCTCCTCGGGGATGCCGCTCGGCTTCGTGACCAGCACGCTGCAGATCTTCCTGCGGGGCGCGGGCGTGAGCCTGCGCGACATCGGCCTCCTCCAGTCGATCTCGCTGCCCTGGACGCTCAAGTTCCTCTGGTCGCCGCTGGTGGACCGGTACGCCTTCCGCTGGCCGTGGCTGCGTCGCTCCGGGGTGCTCATCACCCAGCTCCTGCTCGCGGCGACGCTGGGCGGGCTGGCCGCGTACGTGGCCCGCGCCCTGGTCCCGGACGCCTCGGGGCGCGCCGTGCTCGCCGGGGGCGCCGCCGCCACCATCGCCGCCATCGGGCTGCTCTTCGTCTTCGTCTCCGCCACCCAGGACATCGCGCTCAACGCCTACGCCGTCGAGACCCTCCGCCCCGAGGAGGTGGGGCCGGCGAGCGGCCTGCGGATCCTCTGGTACCGCATCGGCATGCTGGTCTCGGGGGCGCTGGCGGTCTTCGCCTCGCAGTGGCTCCCCTGGCCGGCGGTGTTCGCCGGGCTGGGCCTGCTCTTCGTCGCCTTCATGGGGCTCACCCTGGTGGCGCCCGAGCCGGAGGCGCCGGCCGCGCCCCCGCGGTCGCTGGGGTCGGCGGTCTGGGAGCCGCTGGCCGGCTACTTCCGCCGCCCCGACGCCTGGACCGTCGCCGCCTTCCTCGCCCTCTACAAGTTCGGCGACAACCTGGCCCTGTCGATGGTGAACCCGTTCCTCAAGGACCTGTGCTTCTCCAACGCCGAGATCGGGCTGGTGGTGAAGAGCATCGGCACCGTCGCCACCATCGCCGGCGCCGCCGGGGGCGGCCTGCTCACCGCCCGGCTGGGCCTGGGCCGGGCCCTCTGGGTGTTCGGCCTGTTCCAGGCGGCCGGGAGCGCGCTCTACGGCGCGGTGGCCCTCACCCATCCCGGCGCCATCGACATCGCCGCCTGCGGCGCCGCGCCCATCGCCCTGGCGACGCGGGCCACGACCTGGGTCGCGGTGGCGGGGGAGTACGCCTTCCAGGGCATGGGGACGGCGGCGCTGCTGGCCCTGGTCACCCGCATCTGCGAGAAGCGCTACGGCGCGACGCAGTACGCCCTGCTCTCCAGCCTCTTCGGGCTGGGGCGGGTCGCCAGCGGGCCGCCCTCCGGCTGGCTCGCCGAGCGGCTCGGCTACGCCGGCTTCTTCCTGGCGGCGGTGGTCGCCGCGGCGCCGGGGATGGTGCTGCTGCAGCGCATCGCGCCCCTGGGGGAGCGCGAGCCCCGCGTCTCCGGCCCGCCGGCCTGACCGCCCCCGTCCCCGCCGTCAGTTGGGCACGGCCACCGTCTTCAGCGCGGTGACCGTGCCGCAGGTGGTGGTCACCGAGGCGGTGAACTGGGCGGTGCCGGACGCCGAGATCGTCACCGTGGGCGGGCTCACCGCCACCGCGAGCACCCGCTCGGTCACCGTCACCGCGACGCTGGCCGTCGAGGCCGGCGCCGCGGCGCTGGTGGCGACCAGGTGGTAGGTGCCGGCCGCCTGCGGCGCGGTGTAGACGCCGCCCGTGGTCACGGAGCCCCCGGCCGCGCCCTCCTGGACCGACCAGGTCACGGCGGTGTCGCTGCTCCCGGTGACCGTGGCGGTGAAGGTCGCGCTCTGGCACGCGTCCACCGCCGCCGACGCCGGGGCGACGGCGACCACCACCGGCGGCGGCGGCGCCGGGGCCTGCACGGTCACGGCGGCCGTGGCCAGCTGCGTGGGGTCGGCGACGGACTGGGCCTCGACGTGGTAGGTCCCGGCGACCGCGGGGGCGGTGTAGTGTCCGCCGGCGTCCACCGTGCCGCCGCCCACCTCGACCACCGACCAGGTGACGCCGGTGACGGCGGCGCCGGTGACCACGGCGGCGAACCGGGTCGCGCCGCCGGCGGGGACGGTGGCGGTGGGCGGCTCGATCGCGACCGCCACCTTGCCCGGGCCCTCGGCGGCGGTGGACTTCGCGTTGCAGGCGGCGAGCCCCCCGAGGAGGGCCAGGGCGACGGGGACGGCGGTGCGGCGGAAGGCGCGGACGATCACGATTTCGACCTCTCGAGGGAGGAGACGGGCGTGCGGCGAGGAGGGGTTCAGGGGACGGTGAGATCCAGGGTGGTCGTGGCCCCGGCGGCGACGGCGGCGTCGCGCGGCGCGCCGGCGGTGACGGTCTCGGCGGTGCCCGAGAGCGTGCGCCGGGTGACCGCGAGCGAGTAGCCGCCCGCCGGCAGGCCGGGCATGGCGTAGCCCTCGGCCCCCGAGGTCACCGCGCCGGCGGTGGTGCGCACCACGAGGCGCCGGGTGGTGCCGCCGGCGTCGAGCGGCTGGACCGCCGCGACCTCGTCGGCGTCGTCCGCCGTCGCGGTCGGCGTGATGGCCCCGGCGATCGCGCCGGAGATCGCCTGCTGGGCGTAGGTCACGTCGAAGGCCAGGGCCGGCGCCGCGGCGGAGAGCGCGAGCGGGCCGCTGGCCCGGGCGGCGTAGGAGGCGGTCCCGACCACCGGCTGGGTGACCACGTGGTAGGTGGCCCCGAGGGGGAGCAGGTCGAGGTGGTAGCGGCCGTCGGCGCCGGTCGTCGCCGTGCGGACCACCGTCGGGTTCCCGCCCGCGTCGAGGATCTGCGCCGTGACCACGGCGCCCGCGAGCGGCGCGCTCACCTCGGCCTCCAGCGTGGTCAGGGTCCCGGAGATGGCGCCGGCGGCGGCCCTCTCCTGGCAGCGGACCACCGGCCGCAGGATCCAGCTTCCGGCCCCGGTCCCGTGGAGGAAGATGGACCGGGCGCCGTCGAAGTCGATGAAGACGTCCTGGGCGGCGCCGGCCCCGACGTGGGTCGGGCAGACGATCTTCAGGCCCGACCGCAGGCCGGACGGGACCTGCAGGTCCTGGAGCGTCCCGTCGGCGAGCCGCACCGTGTTGCCCGCGCCGAGGAGCAGCCGCACCTGCGAGTAGTCGCCGGCCGGCAGCGGCACGCCCGCGGCCAGCGTGGCGACGACCCCGCCGCGCAGCGTCAGGAGGTCCCAGGTCTGGTCGGGGCGGCTCAGGGTGGTCCAGCCGCCCGGCCCGTTCACCCGGACCTCGAGCACGTGGAGGTTGATCTCCTGGAAGTCCCCCGGGCCGTCCACGAGGTGGAGGCTGAGGGTCCCGGTCTTGCTGGAGCTGCCGCCGCAGCCGGCGGCGGCCGCCGCCAGCGCGAATACGGCGAGTGCGGTGGTCCGCGAGCGCATGATCCTGCTCCTTTCCGGGGAGAAACTGCGATCCCGACGCATTGCGGCGTCCCTTATCCATGGGATGCCGCGTCGGTTGCAAGTCTCCGCAGTAGGAGCGCCGGGGCCGGTGTAGGCCCCGGGTCGCGGTGCCTCGTCAGGCCCCGCCGCGCGCCTTGGCCTCGGCGGCGAGCTGCCGCACCGAGAAGCCGGGGGTCTGCGAGTACTCGTCGCCGGCGAGCTGCGGATAGGGGCGCGCCCGCGCCCGCATCTCCTCCAGCTTCGCCGCCGGGATCGAAGGGGCGGCGCGCTTGAGCCAGGGATCGCCCAGGTACGAGACCGGCGCCCCGCGCAGCAGCGCCTTCTCGTCCAGCACCTGCGCCTCGCGCGTGTAGGTCGGCGGCGCGTGCTCGCCGGTGTCCATGCGGATGGCGTCCTTGGGGCAGGCCTCGACGCAGAAGCCGCAGACCACGCAGCGCAGCTCGTCGATGACGAACCTCGAGGGGAACTTCTCGATCGGGTCGCCCTCCACCTCGGCGGCCTCGATGTAGATGCACTGCGCCGGGCAGACGGTGGCGCACATGTAGCAGGCCACGCAGCGGGGCCGGCCGTCCTCGCGCGGCACCAGCCGGTGCAGCCCGCGGTAGCCCGGCGGGTAGGGCTGCTTCTCCTCCGGGTACTGGATGGTGACGCCCGGGGTCCTGCGGAGCAGGTGATCCGGGTTGGGATCGCGCTGCAGGAAGAAGTTCCGCAGGAACTGCCGGGCGATGATGCCCACGCCCCGGATCACCTCGGGGAGGAAGATCCTCTCGCGGACGTCGGCGGGCCTGTCTTCGATGACCTTGTAGGGCATGGCGTCAGTGACCGGCGGCGTGGGCGGGAGCGGCGTGGGCGTCGCCGGGGCCGTGCCCGGCGGCGGCGGGCGCGGCCCGGGAGGAGGCGGCGGTGACGCCGGCCAGGACGGCGATCTCCACCAGCCCGACCGCGGCCAGGGTCTCCAGCGAGCCGTCGAGCAGCACCAGCGCGCCGGTGACGAAGACGTTCACCAGGGCCGCCGGCAGCATCATCTTCCAGCAGAGCTTCTGGATCTGGTCGAAGCGGAAGCGGGGCAGCGTCCAGCGGATCACCAGCTGCAGCCAGGCGAGCAGCATGGTCTTGCCGAGGAAGGCGGCCGCGCCCACCGCGGCGAAGGCCACCGGCCCGAGGTTCGCCCGCAGCCAGCCCTCGAAGAGGACCGGGTGCCAGCCGCCGAAGAAGACCGCGGTGACCACGCCGGCCAGCACCACGATCTCGATGAACTCGGAGAGCATCATCATGCCGAACTTCATCCCCGGGTACTCGACGAAGTAGCCGACGATCTCGCTCTCGCCCTCGGGCAGGTCGAAGGGGGCCCGCTTGGTCTCGGCGAAGGCCGAGACGAAGAACAGGACCAGCCCCAGCGGCTGGACGATGAAGCCCAGGGCCGGCAGCCAGCCCCAGAGCAGCTCGCCCTGGCGGACGCTCATCTGGTCGAGCCGCAAGGTGCCGTAGGCCATCATCGCGCCCACCAGCGACAGGCCCAGGGAGACCTCGTAGCTGATCATCTGCGACGAGGCCCGGACCCCGCCGAGGATGGCCAGCTTGTTGTTGGAGGCCCAGCCGGCCAGCGCGGTGCCGAAGACCGCCAGCGAGGCGATGGCGAAGACGTAGAGCAGGCCGACGTCGGGGTTGAAGACCTGGAGGGAGACCCGCTGCCCCAGCACCACCGCCTCCGGGCCCACCGGGACCACGGCGAAGAGCGCGAAGGCCGGGGCGAAGGCGACGACGGGCGCCAGCTCGTAGAGGAGCTTCGAGCGTGCGCTGGGCTCGATGTTCTCCTTGGTGAGCATCTTCAGGGCGTCGGCGACGAGGTAGGGCATCCCGCCGAGCGGGTTGCCGAGGACGCGGATGCGGTTCGGGCCGATGCGGTTCTGCATCATCGCCGACCACTTGCGCTCGCCGATGGTGAGCCCGGAGGAGGCGATCATCAGGAACACCAGCATGAGGAAGACCAGGTTGGCTACCGCCGCGCCGTAGGCGGCCGGCAGCCCCCAGCCCACCGCCAGGCCGGCCAGCGCCCCGGCCGCCAGGTAGGCCGCCCAGGCGAAGCCGAGCAGCACGGCCGGGAAGACGACGAGGAAGACGAGCATTCCGACGAGGCGTCTCACGTGTCCCCTCCCTAGCCCGTCACCTTCGCGAGGACGGCCGCGACCGCCGGCGGCGGCTCGGCCGGCGGCTGCTCCCGCGTGCCCGGGACGCGGCCGTCCACGGTGCCCGCCGGCGGCGGGGCCAGGGCGAAGGCCCGCGGCGCCGGCGGCAGCTCCCAGCGGAACTCGCCGAGCGGCAGCTTCGCCCCCCGCGCCGCGAAGATCTCCCGGGCGGTGCGGCCGGCCGGCCGCTGGCCCAGCGCCTCGGCCAGGTCGGCGCAGAGCGCGCCGTGGGTCCGGGCGGCGCCGCGCGGCGGGTAGGCCCGCTCGAACCGCTGCGCCCGCCCCTCGAAGTTCACGAAGGTGCCGTCGGCCTCGGCCACCGGGGCGGCCGGCAGCAGGATCGTGGCCGCCCGGGCCACGTCGTTCGCGTTCACCGCCTGGCAGACGAAGGCCTCGAGCCGCGCGAAGACCGCCGCCGCGGTGGGCGACGGCACCTCGGCCCCGACCGCCCAGAGCGCCTTGGCGCGCCCCTCGGCGATGGCCTTGGCGAGGTCGGCGATGGTCCGCACCGCCAGGCCGGCGTCGGCCGCGGCCAGCTCCAGCCCCTTGCGGTTCGGGTTCTCGTCGGCCCGCTTCAGGAAGTCGTCCGACCAGCCGTCGGCCCGGCCGCCGGCGAAGACCTCGGAGAGCCCCAGCCCCCGGGCCACCGCGCAGGCGGCCAGCAGGTCCTCCAGCGATGCGGCCGGCGAGAGGACGGCGGCGAGCTGTCCCTTGGCCGCGAAGCCCTTCAGCACGCCGGCGGCCTCGGCGACGGCCTCGGCCAGCGGCGCCTCGCGCCCGGCCTCGCCCCGGCCCACCCGGGCCCGGAGCACCCGGTCGGCGTTGAAGGGGCGGTAGGTGGCCCGGCCGTCGTCGCACATCCACTCCTGGTTGACGGCCTCGTTCTCGCGCGGGCGCAGCCGGTAGCTGACGCCGTTCTTCCAGTCGAGGTGGACGCTGCAGCCGCGGCTGCAGCCGGTGCAGACGCTGCGCGCCGAGGAGAGGAACCAGACCCGGCCCTGGAAGCGGAAGTCGCTGGCGGTGAGGGCGCCCACCGGGCAGAGGTCCACGGTGTTCACCGAGTACTTGCTGTCGAGCGGCCGCCCCGGAAAGGCGGTGATGTAGGAGCGGCTGCCGCGGCGGGCCACCCCCAGCTGCGGGGCCTTGGCCACCTCGCGCATGAAGCGCACGCAGCGGGTGCAGAGGATGCAGCGCTCGTTGTCCAGGGTCACCCGGGGCCCGAGCTCGACCCGCTTGCGCTTCTGCAGCTTGGCCATGTCCAGCCGCGACGGCCGCTGGTCGTGGACCATGTAGTAGTCCTGCAGCTTGCACTCGCCGGCCTGGTCGCAGATGGCGCAGTCCACCGGGTGGTTGAGGAGCAGGAACTCCAGCGTGGCCCGCTGCTGGTCCTTCACCCGCGGGGTGTCGGTCTTCACCGCCACGCCCTCGGCCACCGGGGCCTGGCAGGCCGGCGCCAGCTTGCCGCCCGGCGAGTTGGACATCTCCACCAGGCACATCCGGCAGTTGGCGGCGACGGTGAGGCGGGAGTGGTAGCAGTAGTAGGGGATCTCGATCCCCAGCTTCTTCGCCGCCTCGAGGACCGGCGTCCCCGGCTTCACCACCACCTCGCGGCCGTCGATGGTGAGCGTCACCATCCCCGGGTGCTTGGGCGGCGGCGGCGCGGGCGGGCCCGGCGGCGGGGGAGGCTTGGGCGCCGCAGCCTGGGGAGCGTTGGGCTTCTGCTCGTCGGCCATGCGATCTCCGTGGGGGCGGGGAGCTACTGCTCCACCTCGCCGCCGATCATGTTGAAGGTGTCGAAGGTCGGGACCAGGTCGGCGAGCAGCGCGTCCTTCAGCACCGCCGGCATCGAGGCCACCATGGGCCAGCCCGGGGCCCGCAGGCCGATCTTGTAGGGGCGCCCCTCGCCGTCGGAGACCAGGTAGAAGCCCAGCTCGCCGTTGGCCGCCTCGGTGTAGCCGTAGGCCTCGCCGGCGGGGACCTGGATGCCCTCCATCACCAGCTTGAAGTGGGCCATCAGCCCCTCGATGGTGCCGTAGACCTGCGGCTTGGGCGGCATCACGTAGCGGAAGTCGCGCACCGCGATGTCGCCCGGCTCCATCCCCTGGAAGCACTGGCGGACGATGCGGTCCGACTGCACCATCTCCTCCATCCGCATCAGGTAGCGGTCGAAGTTGTCGCCGCGGGTGCCCACCGGGACGTCGAAGTCCAGCCGGTCGTAGACCAGGTAGGGGGCGGCCTTGCGCACGTCGTAGGGCTCGCCCGAGGCCCGCAGGCAGGGGCCGGTGTAGCCCCAGTCCACCGCGTCGGCGCGCGAGACCGCCGCCACGCCGCGGGTCCGGTCCATGAAGATGCGGTTGCGGGTGAGCAGCGCCCCGATGGTGTCGCGCAGCTCCGCGGTCCGGTCCAGGGTGGCGAGCGTCTTCTCCACCCAGCCCTCGGGCAGGTCGCGGGCCACGCCGCCGACCCGGACGTAGTTGGAGGTGAGGCGGGCGCCGCAGAGCTCGGTCATGCGGTCCCACATGAGGTCGCGGGCCTCGATGGCGTAGAGGAAGGCGGTCATCGCCCCCAGCTCCAGCCCCATGGCGCCGACCATGGTGAGGTGGTCGCAGATGCGGTGCAGCTCCGCGGCGATCACCCGCAGGTACTGGGCGCGGTCCGGGACCTGGAGCTTGCAGAGCTTCTCCACCGCCAGCGCGAAGCCGACGTTGTTCATCGTCGACGACACGTAGTTCAGCCGGTCGGTGTACGGGAAGACCTGGCCCCAGGTCACCGCCTCGCAGCTCTTCTCGAAGCCGCGGTGCAGGAAGCCGATGTCGACCCGCATCCCGCGGATGAACTCGCCGTCGAGCCGGGTCACCAGGCGGCAGGTGCCGTGGGTGGCCGGGTGGGACGGCCCCAGGTTGATGATCATCTCCCGGGAGTCGAGGGGGGCATCCAGCGCCTGCGAGCCCAGCGGCGCCGGCGGGGGCCGGGGCGCGGGGGCGTCGGGGGTGTGCGTGCTCATGTCGTTGGCTCCGGGTCCGTCAGTCGCGGCCGGCCGGGCCCGGCCCGCGGATCAGGTCCGGGACGTCGCGCTCGGGGGTCAGCGGCTGGCGCCCGCGCAGCGGGTAGTCCTTGCGCAGGGGGTGGCCCACGAACTCGTCGTACATGAAGAGGCGGCGGTGGTCGGGGTGGCCGGGGAAGCGGATGCCGTACATGTCCCAGCAGTAGCGCTCGAACCAGTCGGCGCCGCGCCACACCCCGGTGACCGTGGGGACGGCGAGGTCCGACTCCGGCACCTTCACCCGCAGCCGGATCCGGTGGCCCCGCGAGGTGGAGGTGCAGTTGTAGACCACCTCGAAGCGGGGCTCCTGGCCCAGGTAGTCCACCGCCGTGACGTACGGGGCGAGGTTGAACTGGAGCGCCGGGTCCTCCTTCAGGAACCGGCACACCTCGGCGATGCGATCCTTGCGCACGAAGACCACGTCGTCGCCGCCCGGGCCGACGTACGGGTCGTACGCGTCACCGGGGAACCGCGCGACGAGGGCCTGGACCACGGCCTGGGACATCCGGAGCCTCCCCTACTCGCCCGCGGCCGGATGCGCCGGGAGCCGGTCGATGAGCTTGTGCTGCTGGGCCTGGACCTTCTTCTGTAGAAGCATGAGCCCGTCCAGCACCTGCTCCGGGCGCGGCGGGCAGCCGGGGATGTAGACGTCCACCGGCACCAGCCGGTCGATGCCCTGCACCGTGGCGTAGTTGTCGTAGAAGCCGCCCGAGGAGGCGCAGACCCCGAAGGCGATGACCCACTTCGGCTCGGCCAGTTGCTCGTAGATGCGCTGGAGGATGGGGGCCTGCTTGCAGTTCACCGTGCCCACCACCAGCAGCAGGTCGGCCTGGCGGGGCGAGAAGCGCGGCACCTCGGCGCCGAAGCGGGCGATGTCGTACCGCGCCGAGGCCACGCTCATGTACTCCATGCCGCAGCAGGCGGTGACGAAGGGGTACTGCCAGAGCGAGTTCTTGCGAGCCCAGCCCAGCCCCTTGGAGACCAGGTTCTGGAAGAACCCGGTGGCCTCCTCGCGGCGGGTGGCCACCGCGGGGACGATGTCGATCGCGGACGGCATGGTCACTCCCAGTCCAGCGCGCCCTTCTTCCACACGTAGGCCAGGCCAGCCACCAGCGTGGCCGCGTATGTTGCCATGG
>JAJZTO010000051.1 GCA_021848865.1 Myxococcales bacterium | reverse complement strand
CGGCGGTCGGCGCCAGCAGCCCCAGGACCATGTCGATGGTGGTGGTCTTCCCGGCGCCGTTCGGGCCGAGCAGCCCCACGATCTCCCCCCGCCCCACCTGGAAGGAGATCCCGTCCACGGCGGTGACGGCGCCGAAGCGCCGCCGCAGCCCCTCGACCGAGAGCACCGGCTCCGGGGCGGGCGCCGGGGGCGGGGCGGCCTCGAGGGGCCGGGCGGGCAAGGCGCCGGCCACCGGGTCAGGGCCCGCGCGCGCCGAGATCGCGGTCCACCGCGGCGGCCAGCTCCCGCAGCGCCGGCGCGACGGCGACGGGGTAGGCGGGCGCCTCCCGCAGGTCGCGCAGGTGGGGCGGCAGGCGCGCCAGCTCGGCGGCGGCCCGCTCGCGGGAGGCGGCGAGCGGCTCGGGCGGCTCGACCCGGCGCCCCGCCCGCATCACCGGGCGGACCAGCGGCTCGCCCTCCTGCGGGTCCCCCACCACGGTGACGACGTCGCCGGCCATGGTGCCGCCGGGGCCGCTGCGGCGGTGGAGCTGCTTGCGGCCCGGCCAGGTGGCCTTGCCCTCGGAGCGCTTGCGCCGCGCCCGGCCGGCGTACTCCTGCAGCTTGTAGATGAAGTCGAGCGACGGGGCGTCGGCGGAGGTGTCCATCCGCGTCCCGACCCCGAAGGCGTCGATGGGCGCGCCGGCCGCGAGCAGGGCCCGGAGCGCGTACTCGTCCAGGTTGCCGCTGGCGAAGATCCGGACCTCGCCGAGGTCGGCCTCGTCGAGGATGCGCCGCACCCGCCGGGCGTGGTCGGCGAGGTCGCCGCTGTCGATGCGCACGCCGCGCACGGCGATGCCGCTCTCCCGGAGCCGCGGCGCCAGCCGCGCCACCGCCCGCGCCCCCTCCTCGGTGTCGTAGGTGTCGACGAGGAGGATGACGTTCCCGGTCTGGACCCGGGCGAAGCGCTCGAAGGCCTGGCTCTCCGAGGCGTGGGCCTCGATGAAGGAGTGGGCCATGGTCCCGTAGACCGGGATCCCGAAGCGCGGCGCCGCCAGCACCGCCGAGGAGCCGGCGAAGCCGGCCAGGTAGCTGGCGCGGGCGGCGAGCAGGCCGGCCTCGGCGCCGTGGGCCCGCCGCAGCCCGAAGTCCACCAGGGTCCGGCCCGGCGCCGCCAGGACGCAGCGCGCCGCCTTGGAGGCGATGAGGGTCTGGAAGTGGAGGAGGTTGATGAGCCGGGTCTCGACGAGCTGGGCCTCGGGCATGGGCGCGGTGATCCGCACCATGGGCTCGCCGGCGAAGAGGACCGTGCCCTCCGGCACCGCGTCCACGTCGCCGGTGAAGCGCAGCCCGGCCAGCCGGTCGGCGAAGTCCGGGCCGAAGTGGCCGCTCTGGCGCACCCAGGCCAGCTCCTCGGCGGTGAACCGGAGCCCCTCCAGCCAGGCGACGGCCTGCTCCAGCCCGGCGGCGACGAGGAAGCCGCGCTCCGGCGGCAGCCGCCGCACCGAGAGCTCGAAGACCGCCGTGTCGGTGATCCCCTGGCGGTAGTAGGCCTCCAGCATGGTGAGCTGGTAGAGGTCGGTGTGCAGCGCGCTGCGCTCGAGGTCGATCATGGGTCGAGGTCGGCGAGGTCGGCGGGGCGGGCGCCGGCGCGGCGCATCTCCTCCAGGGCCCGGGCGCCGTCGCCGGGCCGGACCTCGACGGCGCGGACGGCGTCGGCGAGGAGCAGCACCTCGAGGCCCAGGCGCCGTGCGTCGCGGACCGTCGCGAGCACGCAGTAGTCGGTGGCCAGCCCGCCCACCAGCAGGCGCCGCGCCCCGGCGGCCCGCAGGCGGGCGTCGAGGTCGGTGCCCTCGAACCCGGAGTAGGCGTCGCGGTCGGGGCCGGTGGCCTTGGAGACGACGGTGGCCCCGGGCGGGAGCCGGAGGCCCGGCGCGAAGGCGGCGCCGGCCGAGCCGGCCACGCAGTGGGGCGGCCAGGGGCCGCCCTGGGCCCGGAAGGAGCAGTGGTCGGGCGGGTGCCAGTCACGGGTGGCGAAGACCGGGAGGCCGCGGGCCGCGGCGGCGGCGAGCCAGCGGTTCAGGACCGGCACCACCTCGTCGCCGTGCGGCACCGCCAGGCTGCCGCCCGGGAGGAAGTCGACCTGCACGTCGACGACGACCAGGGCGTCGCCCGCCCGGAGCGCGAGTCGCTGGTCCTGGTCCGCCACCGGGGCCTCCCATCCGGGTGAACGGCCACCATAGCGCGGGAGGGCGGGGAACGCAGAAGGGGAAACGTCCCTGGCCGGCCGGAGGAAGGGAAGCGGCCCGCGCCCGCCGGCGCGTCCGGCCCCCTTCCCGGCGCCGCTGGCTCTAACATGGCGCAGCCCTTCCCCCGTCCTTCCTCGAGGAGCCCCATGGCCAACGCCCCCGGTCCCGACGACGTGCTCGCCCAGCTGCGCTCCCTCGACAAGGAGGAGCTGGTGCGGCTGCTCCTCGACGACGCCAAGAACTGGCTCGCCCACGACGGCCTGTGGTTCCAGGCCATCGAGGCGGCCCACGGCATGGAGGCGGCCATCGAGGCGGACCGGGCCGCCTGGGAGCGGTTCACCGTCATCGAGGCGAACCGGATCATGGAGCGGCTCGGGATGAAGCCGGGCGGCGGCATCCCGGCGCTGCTCGAGGCGCTGCAGCACCGGCTCTACGCCCGGCTCAACGTGCAGGAGGCGACCGAGGTCTCCGACCGGCGCGTCGTCTTCACGATGCGCGACTGCCGGGTCCAGTCGGCGCGCCGGCGCAAGGGGCTGCCCGACTTCCCGTGCAAGAGCGTGGGCATCGTCGAGTACTCCGGCTTCGCCCGGACCATCGACCCGCGCCTCCAGACCCGCTGCATCGCCTGCCCGCCCGACGGCCACCCGGCCGACGCCTGGTGCAGCTGGGAGTTCACCCTCCCGGCCGGAGCCGGCGCGCCGTGAGCGACTTCGACGCCAAGGCCCGGACCTGGGACGAGGACGCCGCCAAGCGGGAGCGGGCGGCGAGCGTGGCCGAGGCCATCGCGGCGCGCGTCCCGGGCCTCGCCGGGATGCGGATCCTGGAGTACGGCGCCGGCACCGGGCTCCTCGGCCTGGCGCTGCAGCCGCGGGTGGCCGAGGTGACGCTGGCCGACAGCTCGCGCGAGATGCTGGCGGTGGCCCGCGAGAAGATCGCCGCGGCCGGCATCGGCAACGCCCGGACGCTCGAGCTGGATCTCGCCGCCGGCGCCGCCCCCGCGCTGCGCTTCGACCTGGTCTGCACGCTGATGACGCTGCACCACATCGCCGACCTCGACGGGATCCTCGCCGCCTTCCACCGGCTGCTGCCGGCGGGCGGGTGGCTCTGCGCCGCCGACCTCGACCGGGAGGACGGCTCCTTCCACGGGCCCGGCTTCACCGGCCACAACGGCTTCGACCGGGCCGACCTCCAGGCGCGCCTGGAGCGGGCCGGCTTCCGCGCCGTGCGCTTCGCGACCCCGCACGTGGTGGAGCGGGAGACGCCGGCGGGGACGAAGCGCTTCCCGGTGTTCCTGGCCGTCGCCGAGAAGGCCTGAGGCCGGGCGCGGGCGCCCGGGCCGGGGCGCCGGCTCCGCTCAGCCGCCCCGGGCCGGCGGGATGCGCGGCGCCGGGCCCAGGTGCGTCCCGGAGTCGAGGAGCAGCAGCTCCCCGGTCACGGTGCGGGCGCCGTCGGCGAGCCAGAGGATGGCCTCGGCCACGTCCTCGGGGGTGCAGGCGGTGGCGAGCGGGGTGCGGGCCTCGTAGGCGGCCTTGAGCTCCCGGTAGGCCTCCTCGCCGATGCCCCTGGGGAACCAGCGCGAGGTGACGAGGCCCGGGCAGACGGCGTTGACGCGCACCTCGGGGGCCAGGGCGCGCGCCAGGTGGAGCGTCATGGCGTTGATCGCGCCCTTGGAGGCGACGTAGGGGACCGAGGAGCCGATGCCCAGGGCGCCGGCGATCGACGAGACGTTCACCACCGCGCCGCGCGCCGCCTTGAGGTGGGGCGCCGCGGCGCGGATCATCTGGAAGGTGCCGATGGCGTTCACCGCGAAGATGCGCTGGAAGGACGCGGCGTCGAGCCGGTCCCAGTCGGCGCCGGCGAAGGTGGTGATCCCGGCGTTGTTCACCAGCGCGTCGAGCCGGCCCCGGTGCTCGACCGCCGCCGCGACCAGGCGCCGGCAGGCGGCGTCGTCGGCCACGTCGCCCTGCACCACCAGCGCGTCGGCGCCGGCGTCGCGGCAGGCGCGGGCGGTCTCCTGCGCCTCCGCCTCGCTGGTGGCGTAGTTGACGAGGAGGTCCCAGCCGCGGCGGGCGAAGGCCAGCGCCGTGGCGGCGCCGACGCCCGTGGCCGAACCGGTGACGATCGCGAGCCGTCGCATGACCGCGCAGTCTACCCTAGGCCCGGGCCTGGCGCGGCACGGCGGTGTTCGCGGCGACGGCCGGCCGGGCGGCGACCGCGGCCTCCCAGGCCGCGAGCCGCGGCAGGCCGAGGCCGGACGGGCGGAGCGGCGCCGGGAGCTTCAGGACCAGGCTGGCGAGCGCGATGTCGGCGATGGAGTAGTCCCCCACGAGGAAGCCCCGCTCCGGCGCCTCCCGCTCCAGGGTGGCCAGCGCCGCCCGGACCGCCTCGGCCGCCTGGGCCTTCTCGTCCGGCGTGCCGCGGGCGAGCTTCAACAGCTGCGGCCCGAGCCGCGCGGTCACCTGGTCGTGGAGCATCCGGGCCCGGGCCCGCCCCAGCGGGTCGCGGGGAAGGAGCGGCCGCTCCGGGTACCGGTCCTCGAGGTACTGGAGGATGACGATGGACTCCGGGATGGCGACGCCGTCGGCGACCAGCACCGGGACGCCGCCCGCCGGGTTCAGCGCCAGGAGCTCGGGCGGCTTGCTCCCGAGGTCGATCTCCCGCTCCGCGTACGGGAGGCCCTTCTCGGCGAGCGCCATGCGCACGCGCATGCAGTAGGGGCAGGTCCAGGCGTGCCACAGCTCCATGGGGTCACCTCTCCTCGCCGGCCGGGCCGGCCGAGGCCCTGGAGCGGCGAGCGGTCGGTCCGGTCGCGCGCGGCCTCTGCCGTTGGAGCCGCCGGCCCGCCGGGCGGTTCGGCCCCGCGCCGGCGGAGGGCGCCCCGCCGTCCCCGATCCGGGGCGGGCCGCCGGCGCCTGCCGCCCCCGGAAGGGGTTGCGCGCCCGGCCGGTCCGCGGGAAGAAGTCGGCATGCGAAAGAAGCGGGTGCTGGGGCGGCAGGGGCTGGAGGTGTCGGCGCTGGGCCTGGGCTGCATGGGGATGAGCCAGTTCTACGGCCCGGCCGACGACGCCGAGTCGATCGCCACCATCCACCGCGCCATCGAGCTCGGCGTCACCTTCCTCGACACCGCGGAGGTGTACGGCCCCTACCGGAACGAGGAGCTGCTGGGCCGCGCGCTGCGGGGTCGCCGCGACCGGGTGGTGCTCGCCACCAAGTTCGGCTTCCGCATCGAGGAGGGCAAGCCGGCGGGCCTCGACAGCCGGCCCGAGCACCTGCGCGAGGTGGTCGAGGCCTCGCTGCGCCGCCTCGGCACCGATCGCATCGACCTCCTCTACCAGCACCGGGTCGACCCGGCGGTGCCGATCGAGGAGGTGGTGGGGGCGATGGCGCAGCTGGTCCGGCAGGGGAAGGTGCGCTTCCTCGGGCTCTCCGAGGCGGGCGAGCGCACCATCCGCCGGGCCCACGCCACCCATCCGATCGCGGCGCTGCAGAGCGAGTACTCGCTGTGGGAGCGGAACCTCGAGCCCCGGATCCTGCCGCTGCTGCGCGAGCTGGGCATCGGCCTGGTGCCCTTCAGCCCGCTGGGCCGTGGCTTCCTCACCGGGACGGCGCGGCGCGCCGAGGACTACCCGGCGGGCGACTACCGCAAGGGCGACCCCCGCTACCAGGGCGCGAACTTCGACGCCAACCTGCGGGCGACGGAGGCGGTGCGCGAGCTCGCCGGCCGCAAGGGCGCGACGCCGGGCCAGGTGGCGCTGGCGTGGCTCCTCCACCGCGGCGACGACGTGGTCCCCATCCCCGGGACCAAGCGCCGGGCCTTCCTGGAGGAGAACGTGGGCGCGCTCGACGTCGAGCTCACGCCCGGCGAGATGGCGGCGCTGGAGGCCGCGCTGCCGGGCGGCAAGGCCGCGGGCGAGCGGTACGCGCCGGCCCAGGCGAGGACCATCGACCGCTGAGGCGCGGCCGGCGCCGCCGGCGCCCTCCCGGGGGGCCCTCCTTTCCCCCCACCGCGCCGGGGTAGGCTGGCCCACGACATGCCGACCCCCCGCGACGCTCCTCCGGACCCCCGCTTCGTCCGCGCCCGCCGCGGCGTGTTCGCCGTGGTGCTGGCGAGCTACGTGCTGTCCTTCTTCCACCGGACCGCGCCCGCCGCCATCGCCGGGGAGCTGGTCCGGGCCTTCTCCATCTCCGGCGCGGTGCTGGGGACCGTGGCCGCCACCTACTTCTACGTCTACATGGTGCTCCAGATCCCGGTGGGCGTGCTCGCCGACACCCTGGGGCCGCGGAAGATCCTGGCGGCGGGCTCGCTGGTCGCCGCCGCCGGGTCGCTGGCCTTCGCGCTGGCGCCGACCTGGGAGGTGGCGGCGGCGGGCCGGACGCTGGTGGGCGTGGGCGTGTCGGTGGCCTTCATCGGCATCCTCAAGGTGAGCGCCGTCTGGTTCCCGGCCAACCGCTTCGCCACGCTGAACGGCTACACCATGCTGGCGGGGAACCTGGGCGCGGTCGCCGCCGGCGCCCCGCTGGCCTGGGCGGTCGGCCTGGCCTCCTGGCGCGCGGTGTTCGCCGGGCTGGCGGTGCTCTCCGCGGCCATCGGCGCGGCGATCTGGATCGGCGTGCGGGACGCGCCCGAGGAGCTCGGCTTCGCGCCGGTGCACGCCCCCTCGGCGCGCGGCGCCGCGGCAGGGCGCTGGACCGACGCCCTCCGCGGCGTGGTGCGGAACCCGGCCACCTGGCCCGGCTTCTTCGTCAACGTCGGCATCGGCGGGAGCTACCTGTCCTTCGCCGGCCTCTGGGCGGTCCCCTGGCTCACCGAGACCCGCGGGATGCCGAGGGTGCGGGCCGCCGAGCACGGCAGCGCGCTGCTGCTGGGCGTGGCGCTGGGCTCGGTCGCCATCGGCATGGTCTCCGACCGGCTGGGGAGCCGCCGGGGCGTGATGCGCGCGTCCGCCTGGCTCTACGCGCTCTCCTGGCTGCCCTGGCTGCTCCAGGTGCGCTGGCCGCTCCCCGCCACCCTGGCCTGGTTCGGGCTCATGGGGCTGCTCATCCCGGGGTTCACGCTCACCTGGACGGTCGCCAAGGAGGTGAACCGCCCCGAGCACTCCGGGATCGCCACCTCGGTGGTGAACGTCGGCGTCTTCCTCGGCACCGGCCTGCTGCAGCCGCTGACCGGCTGGCTGCTCGACCGGGGCCGGGCGGCCGGGGACGTGGCCGGCGCCTGGCGGGGCGCGATCCTGCTGCTGGCCGGCTTCGCGCTCCTCGGGGCGGTGAGCACGCTGTTCGTCCGGGAGCGGGCGCCGCCGGCCTGAGCCCCGCCGCACCCTTCGCGAACCGCGGTGGCGGCGCCCGGCGCACCGCTGCCGTTCCTCGCCGGCCGGCTGCGGCAGCGCGGGCCGGGGCCGCTCGCGGGGAGGCGCCGGACCGTGAGCGTGCGGGAGGCGCGGGAGGCCCCCGGGCTCGCGGGGGCCGGTCAGCTCCGCCTGGCCAGCTCCCGCAGCCGCTCCACGAGCCTCACCATCGCCAGCGTGTCCCGCTCGCAGTAGGCGAGCAGCTGCCCGCGGAGCCGCGCGCGCTCCGCCGGCGGGAGCGCGTCCTCGCGGAGCAGCAGCCCCTCGAGCACGGCCGAGGCGGTCCCGCCCTCGCCGATGTCGAGGTCGCCGTAGTCCAGGCCCGGGCAGAGCGCCGGCGCGACGCGCTTCAGCCCGAAGGAGCCGCCGAAGCCCGGGTGGTAGACGTGGTCCCGGACGATGGGGAGCAGGTCCACCAGGCGCCGGACGACCTCGCCCAGGGCCTCGCGCCGGCCGGGCACCGCCGCCGCCAGGTGCTCGAGGCAGCGCCGCTCGAAGCCGGCGTTGTAGGCGACGACCGTCCCCGCGCCGGCGCAGGCGCGCACCACCGCCTCGGCGACGGCGGCGCGGGGATCGCCGGGACCCTCGGCGAGGAGCTGGTGGTGCTCGAGCCGGCCGCCCGGGCCGGCGACGTGGCAGCTCAGCTGCACCGCCACCTGCTCGTACGGGTGGCACCCGTCCCACACCGGGACGGCCGGCATGATGGTCTCGAAGTCGAGGAAGGCGACGGGCGCCTCGAGCCGCGCCAGCGCCCGGGCCAGGCCCGGCTCCACCACCACCTCGCCGCTGCGGACGCTGCGCGCCTGGCGCGCGGCGATCACCGGCAGCGCGACGCCGTCCGGCAGGTCCGGGATGGTCTCGATGCCGTCGGCGACGAGGGCCTTGGCGAGCCGGCCGATCCGGTAGAGCGTGGAGACGTGGTGCGGCGGCAGCGCCCGCCAGCAGCGCGCCAGGAAGGGGCACTCGTAGGGGTCGGTGCAGTGATCGCCGGTCGCGACCCGGGGGAGCGGGCCGGCGAGCGCCGCCAGGAGGCCGCGGATCTGGCCGGGGACGGCGGGCAGGAGCGCCTCGGCCTCGCCCGTGACGTCGTCGCGGGCGAAGAGGTTCGACAGGTCGGGGAAGCGGCACTCGCGGTCGAGGTGCATCACCTCGGCGCGGGGGACGTCGAGCCCGGCGGCGCGCAGGACGTGGAGCTGGACGGCGACGTCGGGGAGGTGGGCCTCCTTCACGTCGAGCGTCGACTTCACCTCGGAGAGGATCCAGCCGCGGCGCCCGCGCTCGAGGACGTCCACGGCGACGAAGACGTCGTCGGCGGCGAAGGAAGCCTCGAAGATCGCCGGGGCGCCGCCGGCGACGGCGCGCCGCGTCCGCTCGATCCGCTCCTTCACCTGCCGGTGGTCGCCTTCCACCAGGACCCCGCCCGGGAAGCGCGCTCGCGCCAGCTCGCCCACGCGGTGGCCGCGGTCGAAGACGGCCTGGAGCGCCGGGTCCACGGCGAGCTCGGGCGCGCCGGGCTCGTGCACGCGCCACCACAGCTGCTTGGGGCACTGGAGGCCCTGGCAGAAGCGGGACTTGGAGAGGCCGGTGCCGGGGGAGCGGGTCACGAGGGCATGTTACGCGGCGGGACGGACACGCCGCCGCGACGGAGCCATCTCCACGGAGACGGAGGATCGTCCTTGATAACGGACGCACAGGGAGATCGCGACACGAACCCACGCAGGAGCGTCCACGGATGCACGTGTGGCGTCCGTGAAAGCGGACAAGTGGGGCCACCCGGTTGTCATCGGCCCGGGAAACGGGTAGCACTCCTCTCCCGGCCGCCGCCCCGGCGGCCCCGACCAGGACCCAGCGATGAGCGACGAAGTCCACCTCGACTCCAACGTCCCCGGCAACCCGGCCTACCACTTCACCATCGTGCCCGCCGGGGCCCCGGCCCGGGCGGGCTGGGCCCGCCGCGCGCCGCTGGTGGCGGGCGCCGGCCTGGCGACGCGCTGCGTCCACGCCGGCGTCCAGCCCGACCCCGCCTACGGTGCGGTGATGCCGCCGATCTACCAGTCCTCCACCTTCGCCTTCCGCGACGTCTGCACCAACGCCGGCTACGACTACACGCGGAGCGGCAACCCCACCCGGGCCGCGCTCGAGGAGGCGATCGCCGCGCTGGAGGGCGGCGGCGGGGCCACCTGCACGTCGACCGGAATGAGCGCCGTCCTGGTGGCGCTCAACCTGCTCCCGCACCGCAGCCACCTGCTCGCCACCGTCGACTGCTACGGCGGCACCTTCCGCGCGCTGGAGCACGCCCGGGCGGCCTATGGCCTGGAGGTCACCTACCTCGACCTCGCCGATCTCGCCGCCGTGGAGCGGGCCCTGCGCCCCGGCACCGGCATGGTCTGGATCGAGACCCCCTCCAACCCGCTGCTCCGGCTCACCGACGTGCGGGCCGTGGCGGCCCTGGCGCGGGCCCGCGGCGCGCTCACGGCGGTGGACAACACCTTCCTCTCGCCGGTGCTGCAGCGCCCCTTCGAGCTCGGCGCCGACCTGGTGGTCCACTCCACCACCAAGTACCTGAACGGCCACAGCGACGTGGTGGGCGGCGCGGTGGTGGCGGCGCCGGGCCGCACCGCGCTGCTGCAGCGCATCCAGTCGACGAACAACCTGCTCGGCACCTCGCAGAGCCCCCACGACGCCTTCCTGGTGCTGCGCGGGCTGAAGACGCTGCTCCTGCGCATGAAGGCCCACGAGGCGGGCGCCGCGGCGGTGGCGGCCTGGCTGGAGCGCCACCCGGCGGTGGCGCGGGTCCACTACCCGGGCCTCGCGAGCCACCCGCAGCACGAGCTGGCGCTCCGCCAGCAGCAGGGATTCGGGGGCATGCTCTCCTTCGAGCTGGTGGACGGACGGCCGGCCCGGGTGGACCACGTGCTGCGCACCCTGCGCTGGTTCACGCTGGCCGAGAGCCTCGGCGGGGTGGAGAGCCTGGTGGCCCACCCGGCCTCGATGACCCACGCCTCCATGACCCCGGAGGCGCGCCGGCGGGCCGGCATCACCGACTCGGTGATCCGGCTCTCCATCGGCATCGAGGACCCGGCCGACCTGATCGCCGACCTGGACGAGACCCTCGCCGGCCTGCCGGCCTGAGGTCGGTGCGGGAGCGGACCGCCTGCCGGCAGCCGAAGTCCACCGCCACCGCGGGGTGGTCTCCCTCGCGAGTGAAAGCTCAGCCGCGGTACAGCGCCTCGAGCGCGGCGACCCTTTCCTCGAGCCCCTCCCGCGCCTCCGCCGGCGCCTCGATCCAGGCCAGGCCGCCCCAGCCGAGCACCCAGCCGTAGAGGTAGTTGCCCGGCGCCACGCGGGTGGTCGCGGCGACGCTCCCGTCGGCCTCCGCCGCCGCGTCGGGCCAGCGCTCCTTCGCCAGCGCGGCGGCCAGGCCGGTGAAGCGCAGCCTCACCTCCCGCTCGCTCCCCGACTGGAAGTAGAGGTGGCGCGTCCGGTAGCGGCCGAGGTCCGGCCCGCGGTGCTCGCCGAAGCGGCGGGTGCCGACGACGACCGACGAGATCCGGTCGAGCCGGTAGAGGTGCTCCACCCCCTTCTCCACGTTCCAGGCGGCCAGGTACCAGTGGCCGTCCTGCGGGAAGAGGAGCCGCGGCTCCAGCGTGCGCCGGGCCGACACGCCGACGTTCTCGGCGCGGTACTCGACGGTCACCTCGAGCCCCTCCTCGATGGCCTCCGCGAGCGAGCCGGCCCACTCGCCGGGCGGGTCCACCTGGAAGTCGGTCCCGCGCGCCAGCCGCTCCGCGTCCTCGCGCAGCGACTCGGGCACGGCGCGGCGCAGCTTCCG
>JAJZTO010000050.1 GCA_021848865.1 Myxococcales bacterium | reverse complement strand
CGATCTGGCGGAACTCATCCTCGTACATCACCAGGCCGCTGCTCATCGGCTCGCGCTCCGGGAAAAACGCCGTGCGTCCAGCCGAATACCAGGGATCGCGCCGGCAGGCAATTGCGCGTTCCGCGTCACGCCGGGCCCTCCGGTGCGTTCCCGGCCGCCGGGGTCACAGCTCCCGCCGCCCGGCCAGGGCCCGCGCCAGCGTCACCTGGTCGGCGAATTCCAGGTCTCCCCCCATCGGCACGCCCTGGGCGATGCGCGTCACCTTGACCCCGGCCGGCTTCAGCAGGCGCGCCAGGTAGAGGGCGGTGGCCTCGCCCTCGACGTCGGGGTTGGTGGCGATCACCACCTCGTCGGCCGGCTCGCGCGCCAGGCGCAGCAGCAGCTCGCGGATCTTGAGCTCGGAGGGGCCGACCCCGTCCAGGGGCGAGAGGGCGCCGTGCAGCACGTGATACCGCCCCCGGAACTCGTGGGTGCGCTCCAGCGCCACCAGGTCGGGGACGCTCTCCACCACGCAGATGAGCCGCGGGTCGCGGCGCGGGTCGGCGCAGATGGCGCAGGGGTCGCGGTCGGTCAGGGTCTGGCAGCCGGAGCAGAGCCGCACGTCGCGGACCACCCCGGTGACGGCGTCGGCCAGGGCCTGGGCGTAGGCCGGCCCGGCCTTGAGGACGTGGAAGGCGAGCCGCTGGGCGGTCTTCTCGCCGATGCCCGGGAGGCGGGCCAGCTCCTTCACCAGCCGGGCGATGGGGTCGGCGACGGCCACGGCGCCGGGACCTCAGTAGGGCAGGCCCGGCATCTTCACGCCGCCGGTGGCCTGCTGCAGGGAGGCCTCGGCGGCGGCGCGGGCCTTGTCGGCGGCGGCGTTCACCGCCGCGGCCAGGAGGTCCTCGAGCATCGCCTTCTCGGCCGGGTCGACGGCCTGGGCCGCCGCCCCGGCGCCCCCGGCGCGGAACGGCTCCAGCGCCCGGGGGTCGATCTCGATGCGCTGCACGGCGCAGCGCCCGTCCATGCGGACCTTCACCAGCCCGCCGGCCGACTCGGCCTCGACGGTGAGCTCGCCGAGCTTGCCGCGGGCCTCCTCCATTGCCTTCTCGAGCTTGCGCGCCTGGCGCATGAGGTGCTGGATGTCGAAGCCGGCCATCGGGTCTCTCTCCTCGTGAAGCGTCAGATCTCGTCGACGCGGGTGGGCTCGCCGTCGAGGATCCGGGCCGCCTCCCGGATGTTGGCGTGCTCCCGCGCCCGCTCCCGGACCCGCGCCGAGCGGGCCTCGCGCTCGGCCTGCTCGGCCTGGGCCAGCGACCCGCCGGCCGGCGCCTCGGGCGGCGCGGCGGCGCCCACCGCCAGCGTGAGGCGCACCGGGCGGCCGAAGTGGCGCCGCAGCACCGCCTCGATCTCCCCCTTGCGCTTCTCGGCCAGCTGCGCCGGCAGGCCGGGCGGGACCTGCACCGCCACCTCGCCCTCGGCGAGCCTGAGGAGGACGGCCTGGCGGAGGACGTTGCCCACCATGGGGCTCGCCGCCTCCGCCGCGGCGACGAGGGTGCGCCAGGTCTCGGCCGGGTCCGCCTGGGCTGCGTTCGAGGTCGGGGGCGAGGCCTGGCTCGGGGTCGCGGTCGGCGTCGCGGCCGGAGTCGGCGTCGCGGCCGGAGTCGGGGTCGAGGCCGGGGTCGAGGCCGGGCCGGCCGGCGGCACCGCCCCGCCCGACAGCTCCTCGAGCCGGGCCAGCAGCTCCGAGACCTCCGCGCCCGGGGCCAGGAAGGCCCCCTTGAGCAGGCCGATCTCCAGCGCGTAGCGGGGCTGCTCCGACATCCGGACGTCGGCCACCGTCCGCTGGGCGACGTCGAAGAGCCGGGTGAGCTGCGCGGCGCTCGCCCCCCCGGCCTGCGCCAGCACCTCGCGCCGCTCGACGTCGGGGAGGTCGAGGGCCACGCCCGGGACCAGCTTCGCCAGGGTGACGGCGCGCAGGTGGCGCACCACCTCCTCCGCCACCCGCCGCATCTCCAGCCCGCGCTCGTACAGGGCCGCCACCTCCGCCAGCACCGCGCCGCCGTCGCGGGCGAGCAGCCCGGCGACGACGCGCGCCACCGCCGCGGAGTCCACCGCCCCCACCGCCTCCGCCACCTCGGCGTCGGAGGGGCGGTCGCCGCAGGCGGCCCGGACCCGGTCGAGCGTCGAGAGGGCGTCGCGCATGCCCCCCTCGGCCCCGCGGGCCACCAGCGCCAGCGCCGCGTCGGAGAGCCCGAGCCCCTCGGCCTCCACCACCCGCCGGAGCTGCTCGACGATCTGCTGCTGGGTGAGCCGGCGGAAGTCGAAGCGCTGGCAGCGGGAGACGATGGTCTCCGGCACCTTGTGGACGTCGGTGGTGGCCAGCACGAACTTCACGTGGGGCGGCGGCTCCTCCAGCGTCTTCAGCAGCGCGTTGAAGGCGCCGGTGGAGAGCATGTGGACCTCGTCCACCACGAAGACCTTGAAGCGGTCGCGGGCCGGCCGGTACTTCACCGCCTCGACGATGTCGCGGACGTTGTCCACGCCGTTGTTGGAGGCGGCGTCGATCTCGACCACGTCCACGCTGCGGCCGTCGGCGATCTCCAGGCAGGGCGGGCACCGGCCGCAGGGCTCGGCGGTGGGCCCCTGCTCGCAGTTCAGCGCCTTGGCCACCAGGCGGGCGCTGGTGGTCTTGCCCACGCCGCGCGGCCCGGTGAAGAGGAAGGCGTGGGCCAGCTGGCCGCTCTTCAGCGCGTTGGAGAGCGTCCGGACGACGTGCTCCTGCCCCGCCATCTCGGCGAAGCGCTGCGGGCGGTACTTGCGGGCGAGGACGAGGTAGGCCATCGGGGCGCCGGAAGGGGATCTGGGTAGCAGCTTTGGCGGCGGCGGGAAAGCCCGGCGCGCCCCGGTGAAGAAAGGGAGCCGGCCCACAATCCCCGGGCGCACGGCGGACCCTCTACCGTTGCTCCCTTCCGGGCCTGGCGGGGTTCGAGGATCCCACCGTCGCCCGAGGATTCTGGACCGGCTCCGCCCGGCCGACGGCGCCGGGGTGCTTCCGTTCCCCGCGGTGCTGCGACATCCGCTCTGGCGGAGAGGGTGGGATTTGAACCCACGGTACCGTTCCCGGTACACACGATTTCCAGTCGTGCACCTTCAGCCGCTCGGTCACCTCTCCAATCTGTATGGGGGAGCGCTCGGTTCCCCCGGAGCTGCGCTCGGGGGAACCTCCGCTCCCCCAAACCCCCTCTCGCTCCGGGCCAGCCTCCTCCGGCTGGCCCTCCGCTCGCGGGGACGTCCTTCGCAAGTTTTTACGGAGAGCGAGGGATTCGAACCCCCGGTACCGTTGCCGGTACACCTGATTTCGAGTCAGGCGCCTTCGACCAGGCTCGGCCAGCTCTCCGCGGGCGGATCTAGCCGATTTCCGGGCCCGCGCCAAGCCGCCTGCCGCGGAAGAACTCCTTCAGGACGCCCGCGCACGCCTCGGCGAGCACCCCGCGCTCCACCGGGAAGCGGTGGTTGAGCCGCGGGTCCTGCGAGAGGTCCAGGAGCGACCCGACCGCCCCGGCCTTGGGGTCGGCGGCGCCGATCACCAGCCGGTCCACCCGGGCCAGCACCAGCGCCCCGGCGCACATGGCGCAGGGCTCGAGCGTCACCACCACGGTGACCCCGGAGAGCCGCCAGCGGCCCAGCGCCCGCGCCGCCTCCTGCACCGCCAGGAGCTCGGCGTGGGCGGTGGGGTCGCGATCCTCCTCGCGCCGGTTCCGGCCGCGCCCCACCACCCGGCCCTCGAAGAGCGCCACCGCCCCCACCGGCACCTCGCCCGCCGCCATCGCCTCGCGGGCCAGCGCCAGCGCCTCCTGCATCGCCTCGGCGTCGGTCACGGGCCGTTCCTACCCCAACGGCGGCGGCGCGGCCAGCCGCCGCTGGAGCCTCGCGCCCTTTTCTGGTAGGTCGCTCGGCCATGAGCCGGATCTACAAGTCGCTCCCCCCCCGGGGCACCGCCCTGGGCATCGCCTTCAGCGGCGGCCTCGACACCCGCTGCGCCGTGGCCTGGCTCTCCGAGCAGGGCCTCGCCGTCCACGCCTACACCGCCGACCTGGCCCAGCCCGACGAGGCCAACCCGGCCGACATCCCGCCCATCGCGCTCCAGCACGGCGCGGTGAAGGCCCGGCTCCTGGATTGCCGCGAGGCGATGGTCCGCGAGGGGCTCGCCGCCATCCAGTGCGGCGCCTTCCACCTCTCCTCGGGCGGCAAGAAGTACTTCAACACCACCCCGCTGGGCCGGGCCGTCACCACCACCGCCATCGTCCAGGCCATGCGCCAGGACGGCGTCCACGTCTTCGGCGACGGCTCGACGCACAAGGGCAACGACATCCAGCGCTTCTACCGGTACGGCATCCTGGTGGACCCGGAGCTGCGCATCTACAAGCCCTGGCTCGACCAGGCCTTCGTCAACGCCTTCGGCGGCCGCAAGGAGATGAGCGAGTACCTGGAGCGCCGCGGGCTCCCCTACAAGATGGGGACCGAGAAGGCCTACTCCACCGACGCCAACGTGCTCGGCGCCACCCACGAGGCGAAGGACCTCGAGCGGCTCGACACCGGCATGCGCATCGTGAACCCGATCATGGGGGTGGCCCACTGGCGGCCCGAGGTGGCCGTCGCCGCCGAGGAGGTCTCCGTCGAGTGGGAGCGCGGCCTGCCGGTGGCGCTCAACGGCCGGCGCTTCGCCTCGCCCTACGAGCTCTTCCTGGAGGCGAACCGCGTCGGCGGGCGGCACGGCCTGGGGATGAGCGACCAGATCGAGAACCGGGTCATCGACGCCAAGAGCCGCGGCGTCTACGAGGCCCCGGGCATGGCGCTGCTCCACCTCACCTACGAGCGGCTGCTCTCGGCCATCCACAACGAGAACACCCTCGACCTCTACTTCACGCTGGGGCGGCGGCTGGGGCGGCTGCTCTACGAGGGCAAGTGGTACGACCCCGAGGCGATGATGCTGCGCGACGGGCTGACGCGCTGGATGGCGCCGGCGGTCACCGGCACGGTGAAGCTGGAGCTGCGGCGCGGCGACGACTGGACCCTCCTCTCCACCGCGGCGCAGTACATGAGCTACGCGCCGGAGAAGCTCTCCATGGAGCGGGTGGAGTCGCCGGCCTTCACGCCCGAGGACCGGATCGGCGCGCTGGAGCTGCAGAACCTCTCCGTCGGCGACAACCGGGCGCTGCTCCTGCACCACCTGGAGGCGGTGCGGGCGCTCGGCGCGGCGCAGGCCGAGCCCAAGCTCGCCGCGCTGCTGGGCGCGAAGGAGGAGTGACCCGCCGCGCCCCGGGGGGCGCGGCGGCGGGACGGCGCGCCCGGGCCCGGGCGCGAGGCTACTTCCCGACCTTCTCGATGGCGCCCTTGGCGGCGCCGGCGCCGGCCTCGGTCTTGGCGTCGGCCGCGGCCCCCGCGCCCTCCACCTTCTGCTGGGCCACGCCCTTGAGCGGGGCGGCGGCCTCGCCGCCCGGGACGCCCCCGATCTTCTTCACGGCGCGGGCCTTGGCGCCGGCCGCCTTCCTCTTCGCGGCCCCGGCCTTCTCGTCCACCTTGGCCTTGGCCTTCTCCTTCATCCCGGCGGCCTTGGCCTGGCCCCGGGCCCGGGCGGCGGCGGCCCCCTCCTTCGCCTGGGCCCTGGCGGCGGCGCCGCCCTCCTTGGCCTGCGCCTGGGCGGCGGCGGCCGTGCCCTGGGCACCGGCGACGTCCCCGGCCTTGGCCTGGTCGGCGGCGGCCCGGCCCTTGTCGGCGGCCTGCTTCTCGGCGTCGGCGGCCTGCGCCTTGGCGGCGTCGAGGGACGGCAGCTGTGCGAACGCGGCCGGGGCGAATGCGAGCCCGGCGGCGGCGAGCCATGCGTGGCGGATCATGTCCTTCCTCTCCCTGCTTCGAGTGCCCTGCGCGACGGGGCGGCGAGCGCGGGTCGCATCATGGGCCAGCGCGCCGCGCCTGTCATTCGCCGCGGCGCCGCGCCCCCGCCGGCGGGCTACGGCGCCTGGCGCTCCGGGAGCCGCAGCTCCGGGTGGTCGGCGCAGTCGAGGCCGCAGGCGCGGCAGCTCTCGAGCGAGCACTTGGGCGTGATCTTCGCCGCCGTGCCGCGCCGCCACTCCCGCCGGAGGAAGGACTTCGAGAGGCCGTGGTCGAGGAAGTCCCAGGGGAGCCGCTCGTCGAGCCCGGCCTCGCGCTCCACGAAGAAGGCCGGGGCGTGGGGCCAGCGGGACAGCGCCGCCTTGAGGCTCCCCCCGGTCTCCCGGTGGGCGATCTCCAGCAGGTCGGCGGTGCGCCGGTCCCCGCGGGAGAGGAGCGCCTGCCAGAAGGCCTCGCGCGGCGAGAGGAAGTCGACGTCGATGCCCAGCGGCCGCAGCTCGCGCTGCAGGAGCCGGCGCTTCCCCAGGAGCTGCCGGTCCGGCGCCAGGCCGGCCCACTGGAACGGGGTCCAGGGCTTGGGGACGAAGGGGTTCACCGAGAGCGAGATGCGCCCCATCCGCGCCGTCGCCCGGGCGCGCGGCAGCATCACCTCGTCCCGGATCCGCACCGCCAGGCGCGCCATGCCGAGGACGTCCTCGTCGGTCTCGGTGGGCAGGCCGCACATGAAGTACAGCTTCACGTGCTGCATCCCCTGGCCGAGGGCGTGGCCGGCGGCGGCCACCACCACGTCGTCGGAGAAGTCCTTGTTGATGACCCGGCGCAGCCGCTCGGTGCCGGCCTCCGGGGCGATGGTGATGGAGCGCTCCCCGCCGGCCGCCATGCGCCGCGACAGCTCGGGCGAGATGGCGTCCACCCGGAGCGAGGAGGGGCTGAAGCTCCCGCCCTGCTCGCCGATGAAGCAGGTGAGCGGCCCCAGGCCGGTGTAGTCGCTGGTGTCCGGCCCCACCAGCCCCACCCGCATCCCCTTCTCGATGCCGCGCTTCACCTCGCCCCGCAGCACCTCCAGCTCCACCTCGCGGTAGGGGCGCTGCACGAAGCCGGCGGCGCAGAAGCGGCAGCCCCAGAGGCAGCCGCGGGCCACCTCGGTGAGGTAGAGGTCGCCGAACTGCGCGTCCGGCGAGTCCACCACCCGGCTGGTGGCCACCCGGGAGAGGTCGGCGACGTAGCGGCGCACCACCCGCGCCGGGGCGCCGTCGCGCGGCGCGACCTCCTCGACCCAGCCGGCGCCGGCCCGGGTGTCGGCGTACCGGACCCGGTAGCGGTCCGGGAGGTAGGAGCCGGGCAGCGCCGCCACCGCGTCGAGCGCCGCGGCGCGGTCCCGCGCGCCGCCCGGGAGCGAGAGGAGCGCGTCGGCGAAGGGGGCGCAGAGCTCCTCCCCCTCGCCCACCAGGAAGGCGTCGAAGAAGGGGGCCACCGGCTCGGGGTTCATCTGCACCGCCACGCCGCCGCCGACGACCAGCGGGTGGCCCGGCCCCCGATCCGCCGCGCGCAGCGGCAGGCCGGCGCGGTCCAGGATCGCGAGGACGTGGAGGTAGTCCTCCTCGAAGGAGAGGGAGAAGGCCACCACGTCGAAGGCGGAGAGCGGCCGGCCCGACTCCAGGGCCCGCGGCGCGGCCCCGTCCTCCGGCAGGAAGGCCCGCTCGCAGGCGACGCGCGGGTGGGCGTTCCAGAGCCGGTAGACGGCGTGGAACCCGAGGTTCGCCATCCCCAGCCGGTAGGCGTTCGGGTAGACGAGCGCCACCGCCAGGCGGCCGCCCGGCTCCTTGCGGATCGCTCCCGCCTCCCGCACCGCCCCGTGGTCCATCGGACCGCATACCTAGGCGGGCCGGAGGCCTTCGGCAAGGGACGCTCGGGCCCTGCGCTGTTGCCGCCACCCGGGAGCGGCCCCTACAATCCGCCGACCTTCCCGGATCCCGCCCATGCGCAAGCTCCTCACCCTCGCCTTCCCCGCCCTCTGCGCCGCCGCCTGGATCGCGCTGCGGACCACCCCGGCCGGCGCCCAGGCGCTCGACCCCGCCGAGCTGCTCCCCGGGGTGGACCTCGGCGAGCTGACCCCGGCGCAGCGCCAGGTGGCGGCCCAGGTGGCCCGCGACGAGTTCTGCTACTGCGGCTGCCCCCACACGCTGGCCCAGTGCCTGCGGACCCACCAGCAGTGCAAGCACGCCCCGCGCATGGCCAGGCTGGTGGCGCGGCTCGCCGCCACCGGCATGCAGCCGGGCGAGATCCTGCGCCAGCTGTCGGCCTACTACGACTCCTTCGAGAAGGGGCGGCGCGCCCGGCTCGACCTGGCCGGCTGGGGACCGCCCAAGGGCCAGGAGAGGGCGCCGGTCGCCATCGTCGAGTTCTCCGACTTCACCTGCCCCTACTGCCAGCTGCTCAAGCCGCAGCTCGACGAGTTCGTGGGCGCCCGGCCGGCGCGGGTGCGGCTCTACTACAAGCCCTTCCCCCTGCCGAACCACGCCCGGTCGATGGAGGCGGCGCTGGCCGGCGAGTGGGCCCGCCAGTCCGGCCTCTTCTGGAAGATGTACGACGCCCTCTTCGCCCACCCCCACGAGCTCTCGGACGACGACCTGGCCGACCGCGCCTCGGAGATCGGCGGCGATCCCACCAACCTGCGCGCCGCCCTGCAGTCGTCGAAGCTCAGGCAGCGCGTCGCCGCCTCGCAGGCCGAGGCCCGGGCCGGCGGCCTCCAGGGCACGCCCACCCTCTTCTTCAACGGCCGCCGGTACGTGCTCACCGACCTCTCCCCCTCCGGCCTGGAGTTCACGCTGGAGGACGAGGAGGAGTGGGTGGCGAACGGCGGCTGGGCCCGCGACTGACGCCGGCCCGTGCCCTTGCACTTCGACATCGACGCGCACGGACGGCTGGTCCCGGCCGACGACGCGGTCCGCGAGGCGCTGGCCGACCGGGCCGGCCGCTTCCTGCTCCTCCCCTCGACGCCCGACCTCCTCGCGGCGCGGCGGGTCCCGGCGGCGGGCGGCGCGGCCGAGGGGGCGCGCTGCCGGCTCTGCGGCGACCTGGCGGCCTTCCCCATGGCCGACTTCCTCGGCTTCCTCCACACCGCCCGGCTCGGCGGCACGCTCACCGTCTCCTCGGGCGGGGCCGAGCGGGTGGTCCACTTCCGGGAGGGCGAGGTCCGCGGCGCCCGGTCGGACGTCGTCGGCGAGCGGGTCGGCGAGGTGGCGGTGCGGCTCGGCTTCCTCCAGCCGGCGCAGCTCGCGGAGGTGGTGGGGGGGGCGCGGCCGGTGGGCAGGGCGCTGGTGGAGCGCGGCCACCTCACCGCCGCCAACCTCTGGAAGTGCCTCCACGAGCAGGTCGCGGCCGTCTTCCACGCCATCCTCACGGCGCGCGAGGGGGTCTTCACGCTGGTGGAGCGGGCCGAGCCGGAGGCGCCGGGGACGCCGCTGGCGGTGAACACCCAGCAGCTCCTCATGGACGGGATCCGCCGCATCGACGAGCTGGGGCTGTTCCGCTCGCGCATCCCCGGCCCGGAGGCCTGGCTGCGCCGCCTCGAGCCCCGGCGGCCGGTGACGCTGCAGCCGCTGGAGGAGAGCCTGCTCGCCCTGGTGGACGGGAGCCGGCGCGTGGCCGACCTGGCCCAGCGGGCGCACCTCTCGGAGTTCGACGCCACCAAGGTGCTCTACCACCTCGCCGAGGCCGGGTACCTGGAGGCGGCCGAGGCGCCGGCGCCGCGGCCGGCGGCGCCCGGCGCCGCCGGCGACCGGGCGGAGCGCATCGCCGAGGGCATGAACGCGATCTTCCGCGAGGTGGCCGTCCACGTGGCCGCGGCCCGGGCCCGGGAGCCGTTCCAGGCGGCGGTGCGCGGCTTCCTGGCCGATCCCGGCGGCCGCTTCGCGCCGCTGTGGAAGGGGCTCCAGCCGGCGCCGGACGGCGCCCTGGAGACCGCCGCGCTGCTCGCGAACCTCGCCGCCTTCCCCGGCCCGGCCCCGGCGCGGGCCGCGCCCCCCGGCGACGCCGCCCGCCTCCTCTTCGACGGCCTGCGGGAGCTGCTCTTCTTCCAGCTCTTCCAGGCCGGCGAGCGGCTGGACCGCGACGCCGACGACACCCTCTCCGCCGAGGTGAAGAAGCTGCTGGAGGCGCTCCAGGAGCTGCGCTGATGCTCCCCTTCGTCACCGCCGGGCTGCCGGGGTCGGGCGGGCGCCTCAAGGCGTCGCCCGAGGACTTCGCGGTGGAGGAGCTGCCGGCCTACGAGCCGCAGGGCCACGGGCCCCACCTCTGGCTCCGCGTGGAGAAGCGCGGCCGCACCACCCGCGACGTGGTCCGGGAGCTGGCCCGGGCGCTCTCGGTGGCCGAGCGCGAGGCGGGCTTCGCCGGGATGAAGGACAAGGCGGCGGTCACCACCCAGTGGCTCTCCTTCCCGGTGGCGCGCGACCCCGATCCGGCGGGGCTGGCCGGCGAGGGCTGGCGCGTGCTCGCCGCCTCGCGCCACCAGAACAAGCTGCGGCTCGGCCACGCCCGCGGGAACCGCTTCGCGGTGGCGGTGCGGGGGGGCGACCCGGCGCGCGCCGCCGCCTGCGCCGCGGCGCTGGCCGAGCGCGGCCTCGCCAACTTCTTCGGGGCCCAGCGCTTCGGCGCCGACGGGCGCAACGCCGCCGTCGGCCGGGCCCTGCTGCAGGGGCGCACCGGGGACCCGGAGGCGCGGCGGGCGGTCCGCGACCGCTTCCTGCGCCGGCTCTGCATCTCCGCCTGGCAGTCGGAGCTCTTCAACCGGTGGCTGGCGGAGCGGCTCGCCGACGGCCTCCTCGACCGGGCGCTGGCCGGCGACGTGATGAAGAAGCTCGACACCGGCGGCCTCTTCCTCTGCGAGGATCCGGAGGCCGACGGGCCGCGGGTGGCGCGCTTCGAGATCTCCCCGGCCGGCCCCCTCTTCGGCCACAAGCTGCGCGAGTCGGCCGGCCCGGCGCGGGAGCGGGAGGACCGGCTGCTCGCCGCCTCGGGCGTGACCGCCGACGACCTGAAGGCGCGCGGCGGCGGCGAGGCCGAGGGCACCCGGCGCCCGGCGCGGCTGCCGGTGGCCGTGGAGCTCGCGCCGCTCGAGGACGGCTACCGGGCCCGCTTCGAGCTGCCGGCCGGCTCCTACGCCACGGTGGTGCTGGGCGAGCTGATGAAGTCCGGGACCGACGCCGAGCTGCCGGAGGGGGCCGAGTAGCCACCCGCCGCGGCGCGACCCGAAAGAGGACATGGACCGTTCCACCCGGCCGGTGTGGAGTGGCGGCGGCGAGGGAAAGGGGCCACCCGTGCGCGAGACCCGACTCCACACCTGCATGCTCTGCGAGGCGGTCTGCGGCCTCTCGGTCGAGGTCGAGGCCGGGCGCGCGGTGTCGGTGCGCGGCGATCCCGACGACCCCTTCAGCCGCGGCCACGTCTGCCCCAAGGCGGCGGCCATCCCCGACGTGATGGAGGACCCGGACCGGGTCCGGGAGCCGCAGCGGCGCGACGGCGATCGC
>JAJZTO010000049.1 GCA_021848865.1 Myxococcales bacterium | reverse complement strand
TGGAGCCGCTGGTTCATCGACCCGTCGGGATGGTCGACGACCTCGAAGGTGACGCCGGGGAGGAGGCGGACGCAGTTGGTCCGCCCGGCGACGGTGAGGGCGGGCCGGCGGGCCTCCTCCAGCCGGGCCTTCGCCAGCCTGCCGCCGGCCGCGGGCTGCTCGAAGCCGCCGGGGTACTCGTCCCGCTCCAGCCCGGCGGGCGCTCCCCCGGCCTGGGCCATGCCCTGGAGCGTCAGGGCCGGCCGGAGGAAATCGTAGTCCCGGAGCAGGACCTTCCCGGAGCGGACCCGGCGGGCCACCTCCAGCGCCTCGACGTGCTCGTCGTCGTCGACGCTCCCGACCCGGGCCGTCACCCGGTAGCGCAGCTCGGCGTCGCCGGCGACGGGGACGAAGCGGTCGGGGGCGTCGGCCAGCACCAGGACGTGGCCCTCGGCGGAGTGCTCGAAGAACCAGAAGATGCCCTCCTCCTCCAGGAGGCGGGAGACGAAGGCCAGGTCGCTCTCGCGGTACTGCAGGACCATCTCCCGCCTGGCGTAGCTGCCGGCGAGGTTGGCCCGGTGCTCGACCTTTCCCTCCTTCAGCACCTTCTGCACGATCTCGGGGAGGGAGAGGGACTGGAAGACGCGGCTGCGCCGCACGTGCTCCAGCCGCCGCACCGACGGCACCAGCCGGGCCCGGTACCAGGCCCGCCCCGCCCCCAGGCCGGCCAGCTCCACGCTCCAGGCGATGGCGTGCACCAGCCGCTCGGCGCCGCCCGCCCCCCGCAGCGTGACCAGGGCCTCGGCGCCGAGGAGGTCGGCCAGCTCCAGGGGCTCGCCGCCGCGGGCGTGGAACTCGACGTCGAAGGCGTAGGGGAGGGAGAGCTCCTCCCGCCCGGCGAGCCGGGTGACGGCCAGGTCGGCCTCCGCGTGGGGGCCGATGCGGAGCTCCAGGCTGGGTTGCGTCGATGGCGCCATGTCCGTCCCGCCTAGTTCTCCGAGATCTTCGAGCCCTTCAGGACGATGTCGCCGCTGGCCTTCACCTCGATCTTCGCGCCCTTGATGACCACGTCGCCGTTCTTCTTGGCCTCGATGGTGGCCGAGCCCACCTTGACGAGGAACTTCTCCTCGGCGGAGAGCACGATCTCCTTGGCCTTCACCGTGTGCTGCTTCTTGGCCTGCTGGCTCAGGGCGCCGTCCACGTTCAGGGTGTAGTCCTTGGTGACCTTCAGCGTCCGCCCCTGGTCCACCGTCTCGGAGAGGTCGCCGCCCACCGACATCGTCCGGGCCCCGGCGATGGTCTCGGTCTTCTTGCCGCCCACCACCTCCACCTTGGCGCCGGCCACCTCCTCCGACTTCAGGCCCCCCACCGCCTCGTTCATGGCGCCGCCCACGGTGACGGCGTAGGCGCCGCCCACGGTGAGGGCCTTGGCCAGGGCCACGGTCTCCGCCGAGGCCGCCCCCACCGTCACCGCCCGGGCCCCGCCCACGGAGATGATCTGGCTGCCGGCCACGGTCTCGGTGTGGCTGCCCCCGACGGTCGTGCTCCGGTTGCCGGTCACGGTGAGTGACTGGCTGCCGCCCACGGTGGTGCTGTCGTCCTTCCGGACCTCGAGGGCCTGGTTGCCGCCGACGGTGCGCCTCCGGTCTTCGTCCACCGCCAGCGTCTCGTTGCCCCCCACGTGCTGGGCCTTGTTGTTGAGGACCTCGATGTTCAGGTCCTTCTGCGCGTGGAGGAAGACCTCCTCGGCGTCCTTCCGGTCCTCGAAGCGCAGCTCGTTGAAGCCGTCGCTGCCCGGGCTGGAGGCCGAGCGCAGCGTGCTCTGGGTCTTGTCTCCGGGCAGCGCGATGGGCGGGGGGTTCATCCCGTTGTAGACCGAGCCGGTGACCAGCGGCCGGTCCGGGTCCCCTTCCAGGAAGTCCACCACCACCTCCTGGCCGATGCGCGGCAGGTAGAGCGCGCCCCAGCCCGGGCCGGCCCAGGCCTGGGCCACCCGGATCCAGCAGGAGGACCTGTCGTCCTTCCGTCCCTCGCGGTCCCAGTGGAACTGGACCTTGATGCGGCCGTGCGCGTCGGTGTGGATCTCCTCGCCGGACGGCCCCACCACCACCGCGGTCTGGGGCCCGGGGATCACCGGCCGGGGGGTGCGCCGCTCCGGCCGGAACGGCACGTCCTCCTTCACGCCGGACAGGTCGGCGCGGTAGCTCCCCAGGTCGCCGGACTGCGAGGTCAGCACCTCCGGCTGCTTGCCCCGCTGCCGCACCGACGTGAGGAGGTACTTCCCGTCCACGCCGGCCACCGGGTGCTCGACCACCTCCAGGACGTGGCCGGGGACGAGCCGGCGGCAGGTGCCGCCGCCGCTGGCGGTGGCGGCCCGCACCCGCTCGGCCTCCAGCCGGATCTTCGCCAGGCTCTTCCCGGCGGCCCCCTCGTCGTAGCGGCCCGGGTACTCGTACACCTCCAGCGCGGCGTCGCCGTCGCCGGAGGCCTGGGCGGTGAGGTCCACCCCCGGCCGCAGGAAGTTGTAGTCGCGCAGCGCCACCTTGCCGGGCCGGACCTCCAGGCGCGGTGCGAACGCGTCCAGGCGCTCGCCGGCGTCCATGCCGCCCGCCTGGCGGAAGGGGAGGCGGGCCTCGCCGGGGACGGGCTGCGCGGCGGAGCGCGAGTCCCCCAGGACCATCACGCTGCGGTCCTGCTCGTGCTCGAAGAAGTAGAAGATGCCCTCCTCCTCGAGGAGCCGCTGGACGAAGTCCAGGCTGGACTCGCCGTACTGCACGCAGTACTCGCGGGTGCGGTAGCTGGCCGAGAGGGAGGCCCGGTGCTCGACCCGACCCTCGTCCAGGACCTTCTGGACGATCTGCGGGGCGGTCAGGGCCTGGAAGATGCGGTTCTTGCGGACGTGCTCGAGGAGGGCCAGGGCCGGCACCAGGCGGAGCCGGAGCCGCCGCCGGAGGCTCCCGTGCCCCTCCTCCCAGGCCTGCACGTCGGCGATCACGCCCGACAGGTACCGGGTCGTGCCGTCGGCCAGGTGCGTCCAGAGGGAGGCCTTCTCTCCCACCAGGGACGACGGGTCCACCTCGACGTCGTCCCGCGGCACCGCGGTGACGAGGAGGGTGAAGGGGCGCGAGATCTCCTCCTCGGTCTCGAACTCCAGGACGCGGAGGTCGTCGGCGGGGAAGGAGGGCGTTTCGAGCTCGAACTCCAGCGGCTGCGGCGAGGCCATGGACGCTCCGGGATCCGACTCGGACCATCGAGGATAGCATCACGCCCGCGAAGCGGCCGGCTGTGAGGACCGTCACGCCCCGTGCCGGCCGCGGGACGGAGGGCCCAAGAGGGTAAGGCCCGGGTGCCCGCGGGCTCAGGCCGGCGCCAGCGCCGCGCGCCCCAGCCCGTCCCGCACGAAGCCCGTGACCGTGGCCCGGACCGCCTCCGGGCTCCGGCCGCAGGCCTCGGCGAAGAGCCCCTCCGCCTCCGCCACCGAGCCGGCCACCGCCAGCGCCTCGAGCAGCGCCTCGCCGGCCTCGGAGAGCTCGAAGTCCCGGGGGAGCGCCTTCTCCGCGAAGCGCAGGGCGCGGGTGGGCGGGGTGTCGGCGTCGAGGCGCCGGGTCACCGTGAGGCGGGCCCCGGGGGCGGGGCGGACCGCCGCCGCGCGCAGCGCCTCCTCGGGCCCGGCCACCAGCGCCAGCCCGGCGAGCCAGCGCGAGAGCGCGGCGGCGTCCACGCCGTCGAAGTGGCCCACCTCGAGCGCGGCCTCGAAGCCGGCCGCGCCCGCCGCCGGCCGCTCCAGCACCGCCAGGGCCCGGACGAAGCCGGCCGGGGCGACGGCCTCGATGTGCTCGCGGTAGCGCAGCACCGCCTCGGCGTAGCGGGGGCCGATGGCGGGGTCCTCCAGCGTGGCGTAGGCCATCGCCGAGAGCTCGCTGCTCGGGCCGGCGCCGGTGAGCACCGCCAGGCTCACCCGGGCCCCGCCCAGCGCCCGGCGCACCCGCCGGTGCACCGGCTCGGCGGCCTTGGGGAGGTCGAAGAAGAGCGCGGCCCGCCCGCCCTCGGCCAGCGCCTCGGGGAAGGCGGCGGCGAAGCGCAGCGCCAGCTCGTCGCCGCGCGTCCCGCCGTGCAGGTAGGTGGTGGGCGCGAGCCCCGGCGGCGCCACCACGTAGGGGGGCTGGGAGAGCAGCAGGTCGAAGCGCTCGCCGCGCACCGGCGCGAGCAGGTCCCCGGCCCGGAACTCGGCGGCGAGGCCGTTGAGCCGGGCGTTGACGCGCGCCAGGGCCACGGCCCGCTCCGAGAGGTCCACGCCCACGGCGCGCCGGGCTCCCCGGGCCGCGGCCAGCAGCGCCAGGGTCCCGGCCCCGCAGCCGACGTCGAGCACCGCGCCCGGCGACGGGGGGAGGAGGCGCGCCAGCGCCACGGTGGTGATGCCCGGCCCCATGGCCGTCTCCGGGCCGCCCTCGAAGGGATCGTGGAGGAAGAGGAGCCCCTGGAGCGGCGTGAGCCGGAAGCGGGAGACCACTCCCCCGTCCGCGTCAGCGAGGAGGCCGGCCCCGAGCAGCGCCGGGAGCAGGCCCGGCCCGAGCAGCGCCGAGGCGGCCCGGCGCTCGAGCCGCCCGGCGTGGAGGAAGAGCAGGGTGGCGAGGGCGGCGGGCGTCCCGACCTTGCGCAGCCGCCAGGCGATCACCGGCCGCCGCACCGCGTCGATCATCCCGTAGGCGAGGGACTCGGCCTCGTCGGCGATCTCGTCGCCGTACCCGGCGCGCCGGAGCGCCTCCCGCAGCTCGCGGAGGACGGCGTCCGGGAGCGCCTCCACCGGCCCGGTCGGCGGCAGCGCGGCTCGTTCCGGAGCCGCTTCCTCGGCGTCGCGCGTCGGCATACCCCTCTTTCCGGCCCGAGCGTACCTCGGTCGCGCTTCACGCACGCCCGGTGGCCCCTGTTATAGTCCCCCGGGCGCATGGCCATCTGCGGGAAATGCCATCGAGAGGCGCCGGACGGCGCGCTCTTCTGTTCCTTCTGCGGGACCACCATCCGCCCGGCCACCGCCGAGGGCGAGGCGGCCGACCCGCTCATCGGCCAGACCATCAGCGGGAAGTACTTCGTCCACCAGCTCCTCGGGCGGGGCGGCATGGGCGAGGTCTACAAGGCCACGCACCTCACGCTGGACCGGCCGGTGGTGCTGAAGCTCCTGAAGAAGTCCTTCCTGAGCGACCCGTCCATCGTCCAGCGCTTCCACCGCGAGGCCCGCGCCGCCTCCCGCCTGAACCACCCGAACTCCATCACCATCATCGACTTCGGCCAGACGGAGGACGGCACCCTCTTCATGGCCATGGAGTACCTCTCCGGGCGGAGCCTCTCGCGGGTGATCGCCGAGGACCAGCCCATCCCGGAGACCCGGGTGGTCCACATCGCCTCGCAGATCCTGGCGGCGCTGGCCGAGGCCCACGCCCTGGGGATCATCCACCGCGACCTGAAGCCCGAGAACGTCATGCTGGAGTCGCGGCGCGACGAGGCCGACTTCGTCAAGGTGCTGGACTTCGGCATCGCCAAGCTGAACGAGCCGGGGGACGGCGCCGGGCGGCTCACCCAGGCCGGCATCGTCTGCGGCACCCCCGGGTACATGAGCCCGGAGCAGGTGCGGGGCGACGAGCTGGACGCGCGCAGCGACCTCTACTCGGTGGGCATCATCATCTACGAGATGCTCACCGGGCGGCTCCCCTTCGACGCCGATACGCCCATGGGGCTGGTCACCAAGCACCTGGTGGAGGCGCCGCCGCCCCTCGGCGTGCGCAAGCCGGGGCTGCACGTCTCGCCGGGGCTCGAGGGGCTGGTGCTCCGCTGCCTGGCGAAGGACCGCACCGAGCGCCCGGCCACCGCCGAGGAGATGCGGGCCGCGCTCCTCGCCTGGGTGGCGCAGGGGGAGCACGCCGTCCGCCCCACCCCGGCGCCGTCGCGCACGGTGCTCATCGACGCGGCGTCGGTGGCGCCGGAGCCGCGCGGCGAGACCGGGAGCGTCAAGGTGTGGCGCGCCCCGACGGGCGCCGCCGCGGTCGCGCCGAGCCCGACCCGCGGCGCCTCGCCCCCGACGCCGGCCCCCCAGGCGCCGCGGACGCCGCCGCCCACCACGGTGATGCCCACGCCGCCGCCCTCGGCGTCCGCGCCGGTCCCGCCGGCGGGCGGGGGGACGGTGGTGATGGCGCCGCCCCCGCCGGCGCCCGCCCGCGCTCCGGCGCAGCCGACCCCGCCGCCGACGACGATGATGCCGACGCCGGCGCCGGTCCGGGCCCCGACCCGCCCGACTCCGGCCCCGACTCCGGCCCCCCGTCCCGCCACCGGGCCGCGGCCGGCCCAGCGCACGCCGGCCCACGGGAAGCCGGTCGCCCACGCGCCGCCTCGCCACGAGATGGACGAGGTGGAGGAGGAGGCGCCGCCGCCCGCGCCCCCGCCGGCGAGGAGCAAGCTCCCGATCGTCGCCGGGGCGGGAGCCGGCGCCGTCGTCATCGTCGCCCTGGTGGCCTGGGGCCTGACGCGAAAGCCGGCCGAGCCGGCCCCCGCGCAGAAGCCCGCGGCCGCGGCCGCGGCCCCCGCACCCGCTCCGCCCGCCGCGCCGCCGGCCGCCGCGGCGCCGTCGTCCCCCGCTTCCGCCCCGAAGGAGCCCCCGCCGGCCGACGTCGCGAAGGGGCCGGAGCCCGCGCCCGTGGAGCCGGTCCGCAAGGCGGCGCCGGCGCCCGAGCCGCCGAGGGAGGAGCCGGCCCGCCGGCCCGCCCCCCGCGTCGCCACCGCGGCCCGGGCGCCGCGGAAGGCGCCGAGCAAGGGCGTCCGGGCGGTCCGGGCCGCGATCAACAGCATCGCCACGCCGCCGGCCGCCAGCGGCGACGGCGTGCTCACCGTGACCGCGACGCCCTGGGCCAACGTCTTCGTGGACGGCGCCGCCCTGGGCGAGACGCCCAAGGAGCTGCTGCTCGGCACCGGGACCTACCGGGTGCGGGCGGTCCACCCGACCATGGGGACGCGCGAGGAGACGGTGACGATCCAGGCCGGCAAGCGGCGGGTCCTGAACGTCACCTTCGCGAACTGACGAGGCGCGGCCCGAGCGCAGCCCCCGTCATGGCCGTGGCCGCGCGGGTCGATCCATGCTTCTCGACACCGGGATCACGGCCTGGCGGCCGGCCGGGGACGAGCCCCGGCCCTACCGGTCCATGGACGATCCGGCTTGGCGGCCGGCCGGGGACGAGCCCCGGCCCTACCAAACCGTAGGGGCGGGGCTTGTCCCCGCCCGAGGCTCGATCCACGTGATCACGGCCGTCAGAACCGGAACGGCCCGACCTCGCCGGACTGCTTGTAGCTCAGGTAGCCGAGGATCCCCGTCGCCACCACGCAGGCTCCCGCGCCGATCCCGGCGTAGGACGCCGTCGACAGGTGGGAGTTCCCGTCGCTCACCACCTTGTTGTACTGGGCCGACGTGGTGCCCGCCTTGAGCACCCCTCCGCTGAGCATGTCCTTCGCCTTGCTGAACTGGTCGGAGGCCTGCTTCGACTCGTAGAGGGCGAAGCCGCCGAGCCCCACGGCCAGCGCGCCGGTCACCACCGGGCTCCACTTCAGCGCGGCCGAGGGCTTCGAGGCCTGCGGGCCGGCGGCGGTCTGCACCGCCGGGCCGGACGGCGTCGTCGAGGGGTGCAGGTCGAGCTTCTTCGGGGCCTCCGCCGCGCCCGGGGCCGGCGGCAGCGGCACCGGCGCGGCCGCGACCAGCGCCGAGGCCTGGCCGGTCATGAGGAAGGTGGCGAGCGCGGTGAGGCCGCCGGACGGGGGGACCTTCCCGGCGAGGCGCAGCCGCCCCTCGCGCTGCATCTGCCCCTTGCGCACGTCGTAGAGCGTCGCCTGCAGGTAGGTGATGTCCCCGTCGTGCGGCAGCGAGGTCACCACCGCCCGGTCGAGCCCCAGCCAGGCGGCGGCGGTGACGATCTTGCGGGCGCGGTCGGTCTGGGGGAGCGCCAGGCCCGGGCCGGCGTTGGGACGGAAGGCCTCGGCCAGGGCGAAGTCCAGGGTGACGATCTGGTCGGCCTCGGAGAGGTCGGTCTGGAGCGCGGGGGCGCTCAGCTCGCCGGCGCGCCCGGAGACGCGGTACCGGCCCGGCGCCAGGCTCACCGTCACCGGCGCGGTGCCGACGTCGCGGCCGTCCACGTAGACCTTGGCCCCCTTCTGCGAGCTGTTCACGGTGAGCCGGCGCTTGGCCGCCGCCGCCGTCCGCGCCTTCAGCTCGTCCACCTGCTTGGCGAAGCTGGGCGGGTACTGGTTCGGGTCCACCTTCACGTCCGGCGACGCGCGCACCAGCCGCGCCAGCAGCGCGTCGGCCTCGGCGCGGCGGCCCACCGTCTGCTCGGCGCGGGCCAGCCGCAGCACCGCGCGGGTCCACTGGGAGTGTGCCTCGGGCCCGTCGGGGAGCCGCTCCAGGTCGCTGATGACCGCGCGCAGCGTGCGGATCGAGCCCTCGTAGTCGCCGGCCTGGTAGGTGGCGAGGGCGCCGGCGAAGGCCCGGTCCAGCTCCGACAGCGAGGCGCTGGAGGTCTGGCCCATCATCCGCGAGCGCAGCTCGCTGGCCTCGACCACGCCGCCGGTGCGCTCGGCGAGCACGGCGCGGAACTGCGAGGTCAGCTCGGCGAGGTCGGTCCCGGGGCCGGGGGCGTCCTGGACGGCGATCACCCCAAGTGAATCGGTCGCGGCCAGGGCGGCGGTGGCGAATCCTGCGGCGACGGCGGCGAGCGCGGCTCGTGCGGATCGAAGGGCCATGGTCGAAAAAGGCTAGCAGGTCGGCGCGACACATGTGTAGTCCCACAGGGAGGTGGCCGTTGCCGGGGCGTGCAAAGCGTGGCATGGAATAACCATGCGCTGTGACCGACAGTTTCCATGGGTCGCGGCCGTGGGGGCCGCGTCCGCGCTGTTTGCCCTGAATGGGTGTGGCCTCTTCGGTGGAGAGAAGGCTCCGGTGCCGGTGGACGTCACCGTCACCGCCGGCGCCCGTCTGAACCCCGACGACTCCGGTCAGTCACTTCCGACGGTGGTCCGCATCTACCAGCTCAAGTCGGCCTCGCGCGCCGAGGCCGCGCAGTTCGAGGACCTGTACCGCCGGGACAAGGAAGTCCTGGGGGACGACCTCCTCCAGGTGGACGAGGTGGTGCTGTCGCCCGGGGAGACGGTCCGCAAGACCGTCGCCGGCGACAAGGGAGCACGTGCGGTGATGGTGGTGGGCGTCTTCCGGAGACCCGCGGGCAACGGCTGGCGGTTCATCGCCGAGCTGCCTCCGGGAAAGCCGGCCCCGATCCAGCTCCGCGCCGAAGACTATCGCATCGAGCGCCGCTGAGCGGCGCTCGGCGGGGTGGGCGTCCCGCCGGAGAGGGAGCGTCGATGAAAGCGCCGCGGCGCCCGGTCTGGTCCGAGGGGATGTTGCTGTCCCCGCAGCACCTGCAGGCTCTCGATCGCTACCACGAGGCGCTGGTCGCGACCCGGGTGGGGGGTGTGACTCCCCAGGACTGGGGGGTGATCGCGGCGGCCGTGGACGCCGCCGCGCTCGCGTCCGGCCAGTTCCGGCTCCTCTCGGTCGTCGCCGTCCTGCCCGACGGCCTCCCGGTGGCCTTCGAGGAGGGGGACGCGGAGGCCCCGCCCCCCCGCCCCATCGCCGACCACTTCCCGGCCTCGGCCCGGAGCCTCGACGTCTACCTGGCGGTGCCGCGCGAGCGCGACGGCGTGCCGTCCTTCGCCGACGAGGCCGGGGCCGCGCGGATCCGCTTCGCGGTGGCCAGCCGCCCGCTGGAGGACGCCACCGCGCCGGGCCAGGCGCTCCCGGTCCCGATGGCGCGCCCCAACGCCGTGATCCTCTTCGGGGGCGAGGCCCGCGAGGACTTCGAGTCCCTGAAGATCGCCGAGGTGGTGCGCAGCGCCGGCGGCCAGCCGGTGCTGGCCGAGGCCTACCTGCCCCCGTGCCTGCGGGCCGGCGCCTCCCCCTGGCTGATGGCCGCGCTCCGCGACGTCCAGACGCGCATCCTCTCCAAGCAGCGCGACCTGACCGCCGGCACCCGGCGCGGCCCGGAGATGACCGGGACCGAGCTGGCCCGCCTGCTGCAGCTCCTGGTGCTCTCGGCCCACGCGCCGGTGGTGGCCCACCTCGCGGAGACCGGCGACGCCCCGCCCCGCCAGGTCTACCTCGAGCTGGCGGCGCTCTCGGGACAGCTGGCGGCGCTCTCCGGCGATGCCGATCCGGCCGCGGTGCCCAAGTTCGCCTACGCCGACCTGCGCTCCACCTTCGAGCCGCTGCTCGCCCGGCTGCAGACGCTGCTGGGCGGCCTGGCCGCCGCCCAGCACGTGGCGGTCCCGCTGGAGAAGCGGGCCGGCGGGCTCCACCTGGGCCGGCTCACCGACGAGGTGGTGCTGCGCTCCCCCCTCTACCTGGCGGTGCAGAGCGACCTGCCGGAGCAGCAGGTGGCCGAGGCCATCCCGCGCCTCTGCAAGATCGCCTCGACGGCGGAGATCCAGGGGCTCATCCAGGCGGCGGCGCCCGGGATGGTGCTGCAGTGGCTCTCCCGCCCGCCGCCGCAGCTCTCGCCGCGCGCGGGCGTGGCCTACTTCTCCATCGCCACCGGCGACCGCTTCTGGCAGGGGGTGCTGGCCAACCGGGCCATCGCCATCTACGTGCCGCCGCCCTTCGAGCCGGCCCGGACCGGCCTGGAGCTGCTGGCGGTCCCCGCCGCCGGGTCGGCGCCGGCGCCGGGGCGCGCCCCCGAAGTCAAACGCCTGTAACCGCTCGAGCGACGGGAGTCCGGCATGGACCGGGTCAACGAGGTCACCAAGGACTGCTTCAACGCCGTGGCGCAGCTGCGGCGCCTCGACGACGCCTCGCTGCCGCCGGCCGACGCGCTGCAGCGCCGCCTGCGCAGCTTCGTGGACGCCCTGTTCCAGAAGGGGCAGCAGGCCGGCTTCAGCCGCGAGGACGTGAACGACATGGCCTACGCGGTGGTGGCGCTGGCCGACGAGGTGGCGCTCTCCCGCTCCGAGGAGCTGCGCCAGGCCTGGGCCGGCCACGAGCTGCAGATGCACTACTTCAAGGAGAACGTGGCCGGCGAGGCCTTCTTCACCCGCCTGGAGACGGTGCGCCGGGACCCGCGGCGCGCCGAGGTGCTGCGGGTCTTCTACCTGGCGCTGCTCTTCGGCTTCCAGGGCCGCTACCGGGTGCGGGGCGGCGAGATCGAGCTCATGAACCTCGTCGAGGAGCTGGAACGCGACGTGGCCCGGGGGCGGGGCCGCGACGTCGAGACGCTCTCCCCCGAGGGGGAGCCGCCCGACCGCTCCCGCGGCGGCGGCGGCCGCGGCGGCCCGCTCCTCTGGATCGGCGCCGGCGCGGCGCTGGCCCTGGTGCTGCTCTGGGTCGGGCTCCGGGTCTGGGTCGGCGGCAGCGCCGGCTCGGTCGTGGCCCGCATCGCCTCCGCCCACCTCTCCTGACCGCCCATGGCCCTCGCCATCCTCTCCGCCGTCTTCGTCGCCCTGGTCTGGGGCGTGGTGCTGTTCCTCAAGCTCCCCCTCTGGATCGCCATCGCCGTCACCGCGGCGGTGGCGCTGGCCTGGGGGGTGGTGCTGGTGCTGCGCCGGCGCAAGG
>JAJZTO010000048.1 GCA_021848865.1 Myxococcales bacterium | reverse complement strand
GCGCGCGAGCCAACGCTCCGCTGGCGCCAGCGGGCTGGCGCAGCGTCACGCCGGGTGCCTGCGCCGGCGGCCTCCGGCTCCTCCCCGGTACTCCTTCAGCTTGTACTGGATCTTCCGCACGCTGATTCCGAGCACCTGGGCCGCCCGGGCGGTCGACCCGGCCACGTCCTCGAGCGTCCGGAGGATGGCTTCCCGCTCGATATCCTCCAGGGTGGCGCCCGGGATGAGGGCGCTGCCCAGGTCCTCGGGCCCCGCCCCCTGCAGCACCGGCGAGAGGTGCTGGCTGGCGATCTCCCGGCCGTCGCAGCGCGCCACCGCCTGGTCGATCGCCGCCGCCAGCTCGCGCACGTTCCCGGGCCAGTCGTAGGCGTAGAGGGCGGACAGCGCGCCGGGAGAGACCGCGCGGATCCCCTTGCCGCGGGCCCGGGCCGCGAGGTCGAGGAAGTGCTCGACCAGCATGGGGATGTCGCCCTTGCGCTCGCGCAGCGGCGGGAGGGTGACGCTGACCACGCTGAGCCGGTAGTAGAGGTCGTCGCGGAAGCGGCCGGCGCGGACCTCCTCGGGGAGGTCCCGCGCCGAGGCGGCCACCACCCGGACGTCGGCGCGCAGCGTCGCCGAGCCGCCGAGCCGCTCGTACTCTCCGTGCTGCAGCAGGCGCAGCAGCTTGACCTGGATCCCGGGCGGCAGGCTGCCGACCTCGTGCAGGTAGAGCGTCCCCCCGGTCGCCGCGGCGACGCGCCCCTCCGACCGCCCGGGCTCGTGCGGGAACAGGCCCGCCTCGTGGCCGAAGAGGGCGCTCTCGACGAGCGCCTCGGAGATCCCGGCGCAGCTCACCCGGACGAAGGGACGCTCGCGCCGCGGCGAGGCCTCGTGGAGCGACTGGGCCACCAGCTCCCGGCCGGTGCCGTTCTCGCCCTGGACCAGCACCGTGGCCTTGGTGGGAGCGGCGCGGCGGACGACCTCCCGGACCTGCAGGATCTCGGGCGTCGCGCCGACCAGCGCGTGCCGGCGGCGCACCTGCTCCCGCAGCAGCGCCGCCTCCCGCTGGAGCCGCCGCGTCTCCAGGGCGCGCTCCAGCACCAGCGCCGCCTGGGCCCCGTCGACGGGGCGGACCAGGAAGCCTTCCGCGCCCTGGCGCAGCGCCTCGACCACCGCCGGCATCGCCGACGGCGCCGAGGCCACCACCACCGCCGCTCCGGGGCCGGCGGCGCGCAGGGACCGCAGCAGCTGGTCGCCGTCGGCCCCCGGCTCCAGCCCGGCGACGATCCCCTCCGGCTGGAAGGAGGCCACCATCGCCATCCCCTCGGCGGTCGCCGGGACGTCGGCCGCGTCGAAGCCGCGGTCCGCCAGGGCGTCCCGCAGCCGCGACCGCTCGCCTTGATCGACGTCTATCACGATGACCCGCGGCCGCCCCATTCCGGCGTGCGAAAAGCAAGGGGTGTACCGCGCCGCGCCGCGCCGCCGGCGGGGAAGCCGCGCGGCGGCCGCCGCAAATCCTGCGTCGGCCGGGAACCGTACGGCGCTCCGGCCGGGCCCCCACCGAGGAGGCTCGCCAGGCGCCGGGGCACGGGCGCAGACTGCCGGGGCCATGCCCGCGGAGGCCGCCGGCCGGATCGAGATCGTCCAGGGAGACATCACCCGTCTCGCCGTGGACGCGATCGTCAACGCCGCCAACGGCTCGCTGCTCGGCGGCGGCGGCGTGGACGGCGCCATCCACCGGGCCGCCGGCCCCGAGCTCCTGGCCGAGTGCCGCACCCTGGGCGGCGCCGCCACCGGCGAGGCGAAGATCACCCGCGGCTACCGGCTCCCGGCCGGCCACGTGATCCACGCGGTCGGCCCGGTGTGGCAAGGCGGCGGGCGGGGCGAGCCGGAGCTGCTCGCCCGCTGCTACCGCGAGAGCCTCCGGCTCGCCGGGGAGCGCTCCTGGCGCAGCATCGCCTTCCCCGCCATCTCCACCGGCGCCTTCGGCTACCCGCTGGAGGCGGCGACCCGCGTCGCGGTGGCGGAGGTGCGGGCCGGCCTGGCGCGCTGGCCGGGCCTGGAGCGCGCCGTCTTCTGCGTCTTCTCGGACGAGGCGCGGCGCGCCTACCAGCGGGAGCTCGGGGCGCCGCGAGGGGCCTGAGGCGGCCCCTACCGCGCGGCGCGCTCGACGCCGGGCGCCTCGCCGGGCGCGCCGGCCGCCGCCGCCCAGTCCTCGCGGCGTCCATCGGCGGCGAGCTGGTCGTTCAGGCGGGCGCGGGCCCGGAAGAACCGGGTGACCACCACCGCCGCCGTCACCGAGATCACCGCCCAGGCGGCCAGCAGCCAGGCCAGGGTGCGAACGGCGCTGTGGGGGTCGAGCTTCATGGCCCTCCCGGCCGCAACCTCGCGGCCGTTTCACGGGGAGACGAGGAGCACGATGACAGACTCGCACGGCCGAACGCAACAAGGCCGTCGGTCCCGTCGGTGGCCCGGCCCGTGTGCGCGCGTTCCCCACCGCGCCGGCGGCCTTCCACTGCCGCTTCGCCGGCGCTGGGCGTCAGGGCTCCGCCGCCGGGACCGCGCGCGGCGCCGCCCCGGGGCCGGGCGGCATGAGCCGCATCGTCGCCTCGGTGGGCGGGTTCGCGAGCGGGAAGCGGGTGGCGCTGTCGAGGAGCACCAGGCCGATGAGCAGCGCCACGAAGACCAGGGTGGTGGCGAGCACCAGGCGGTTGGCGCCGCCGTGATCCCAGAGGTGCATGAAGAAGAGCACCACCAGCGTGGACTTCACCACCGCGATGGCCAGCGCCACCAGCAGGCCCCAGCTGCCGGCCAGGTGCATCCGGCCGAGCGCCACGGTGAGCGCGGTGAAGAGGAGCAGGGCGATCCAGACCGCCAGGTAGCGGCCCGGCCCGGCGTGCTTGTGCTCGGTCTCGGCGGACATGGGCCCCTTCGTCAGATGAGGTAGAGCAGCGGGAAGAGGAAGATCCAGATGAGGTCCACCAGGTGCCAGTACATCCCGCCCACCTCGATGGGCGTGGTGTAGTCGCCGCCGTAGGCGCCGCGCCAGGCCCCGACGGCCAGCCAGGTCAGCACCCCCATGCCGATGACCACGTGGATCCCGTGCAGCCCGGTCATCAGGAAGTAGACGGTGAAGAACATCGGCGCGCCCGGCACCTGCAGGCCGGCGTAGTGGTAGAAGCGGCCCGGCAGGTGGCCCTCGTGGAAGTGGTGGGCGTACTCGACCGCCTTCACCCCCAGGAAGACGAAGCCCAGGCCGATGGTGACCACGAGCAGCAGCGCCGCCAGGCGGTTGCGGGACTGGCGCGAGTAGTGGAAGGCCAGCGCCACCGTCAGCGACGAGGTGATGAGCACCACGGTGTTCAGCGCGCCCATCGAGGTCTCGATGAGCTTCGAGGCCCCGAGGAAGGCGGAGGGGTACAGCATCCGGTAGAGGGCGTAGGCCGTGAACAGCCCGGCGAAGAGCAGCACCTCGGTGGCCAGGAAGAGCCACATCCCCAGCCGCGCGGCGTGGGACTGGACCTCCAGGTCGGGGAAGTGGTGGGCGACGTGCGACCCGGCGGCCGGCATCAGTGCCCTCCCCGGCCCGGGTTCAGGTCGTCGTAGTCGTGGGGCATGCGCGGGTAGGTCGGCTGCGTGAGGAAGTTCCCCTCCGGCGGCGGCGAGAGGGTCTTCCACTCGTAGCCGCGGGAGCCCCAGGGGTTCGGGCCGGCCGGCTTGCCGTACTTCAACGAGAGCAGCAGCGACGCCAGCACGACGAGGAAGCCCAGCGCCAGCACCGAGGCACCGGCGGTGGAGGCCACGTTCAGCGGCCAGAAGCGCTCGGGGTAGGAGTAGTAGCGGCGCGGCATCCCCTCGTTGCCGAGCAGGAACTGGGGGATGAAGGTGAAGTTGAAGCCCAGGAAGATGAGGGTGGCGCCGACGATGCCCCAGCGCTCGCTGTAGCGCTTGCCGAACATCTTGGGCCACCAGTAGGTGAGCGCCGCCAGGAACCCCGCGATGGTCCCGCCCACCATGATGAAGTGGAAGTGGGCCACCACGAAGTAGGTGTCCTGCCAGTGCACGTCGAGGGCGACGGTGGCGAGCGCGATGCCGGTCATCCCGCCGAAGAGCAGGAAGAAGAGGAAGGCGATGACGTAGATGAACGGGGTCCGGACGGCGATGGAGCCGCGGTAGAGCGTGGCGGTCCAGTTGAAGATCTTGATGGCCGTGAAGATGCCCACGAACATCGAGAGCACGCCGAAGATCCCGGCGTCCACCGTGGACTGCCCCGAGGTGAAGAGGTGGTGGCCCCAGGTGAAGAAGCCGACGAAGGCGATGCCCAGGGAGGAGAAGGCCACCGCCTTGTAGCCGAAGGTGTTCTTGCGGGCGAAGGCGGAGAGCACCTCGGTGATCGCCCCCATGGCCGGGAGGATCATGATGTAGACGGCCGGGTGCGAGTAGAACCAGAACATGTGCTGGAACAGCACCGGGTCGCCGCCGCGGGCCGGGTCGAAGATCCCGAAGCCGAAGACGTTCTCCACCGCCACCAGCAGCAGGGTGATGCCCAGCACCGGCGTGGCCAGCACCTGGATGATGCTGGTGGCGTAGAGGGCCCAGACGAAGAGCGGCATCCGCATGAAGCCGATGCCGGGGGCGCGCAGGGTGTGGATGGTGACGATGAAGTTCAGGCCGGTGACGATCGAGCCCATGCCCAGGACGAAGGCGCCGAGCAGGATGGGCCACACCATGGTCACGGTGGTGGTGGAGTAGGGCGTGTAGAAGGTCCAGCCGGTGTCGGCGCCCCCGTGGACCATGCCGTAGAGGGCGATGGCCGCGCCGGCGAGGTACAGGTAGACCGAGAGCAGGTTGAGCCGCGGGAAGGCCACGTCGCGGGCCCCGATCATCAGCGGCAGGAAGAAGTTGCCGAAGATGCCGGGGATGGCGGGGATCATGAAGAGGAAGATCATGACCACGCCGTGGAGCGTGAAGGTCCGGTTGTAGGACAGCGCGCTCATGATGGTGGGACCGGGCGTCAGCAGCTCGATCCGCAGCAGCATGGCGAAGAGGCCGCCCAGGAAGAGCGCCGCCGAGGTCAGCACCAGGTACATGACGCCGATGCGCTTGTGGTCGAGCGTGGTGAGCCACGACCACGGCCCGCGCCGGGCGTTCAGGTAGTTCCGCTCGAGGTAGAGCGGCGCCCCGGCGTCAGCGGGAGCGGGTGGGATCGAAGCCGGGGACGGGCTCATAGGCGCGACCTGGGGTGGGTGCGGGGTGCACCGCGTCGGTGCGAAGGGTCTTGATGAACTCGACGATGGCGGCGACCTCCGGGCCGGGGATGCGCCCCTGGAAGGTGGGCATCACCGGGTCGAACCCCTTCACCACCTTGGCGCGGGGATCCATCATCGACTCGGTGAGGTAGCCCTCGTCCGCCACCACCGTGCCGCCGCCCTCCAGCGGCTCCTTGCGGAGGTAGAGGTCGAGCCAGCTCGGGCCGATGTGGCGGGTGCCGTCCACCGAGTGGCACTTCACGCAGCCGTACTCCACCGCCAGGGTGCGTCCCTGCTGGGCCAGCGTGGCGATGGGGCTGGCGGCGGCGTCGGGCGTGTCCTGCGCCGCCGCCACCACCGGCGAGCGGCGCGCCTCGGTCATCCAGGCGTCGAACTTCTCCGGCTCCATCACCACCAGCGTCCCCAGCATGGCGGAGTGGCCCAGCCCGCAGTACTCGGCGCAGAAGATCTCGTAGCGCCCCGGCTTGTCGGCCTGGAACCAGGTCTCGGTGTAGCGGCCCGGCAGCGCGTCCTGCTTCAGCCGGAAGGCCGGCAGGTAGAAGGAGTGGATCACGTCGCGCGAGGTGATGAGCAGCCGGACCGGCCGGCCCGCCGGGACGTGGAGGTCGTCCATGTCGTTGGGGCCGCCCGGGTAGGCGAACTTCCACATCCACTTCTTGCCCATGACGTAGACGTCCATGGCGTCCCGGGGCGGGGTCTGGAGCCGGACGAAGAGCGGGTAGCCGATGGCGAACCAGAGCAGGAACAGGGCCAGCGGGCCGCCCACGAAGAGCACCTCGTGGATGGGGCGCGGCTCGACGGTGGGGGTGGGCTCGCCCTCGGCGCGCCGCCGGTAGCGGATCACGAACCAGAGCACCGTGGCGGCCACGCCGGCGAAGCCCACCATCGTCATGGTGATGACGAAGTAGTGGAGCCGGTCCACCTGCTGCGCGTAGGCCGACCCCTGCTCGGGGAGGAACAGCATCCGCCGCATCAGCTCGTTCATCGGACGGTCCCCCGCTTCACTTCCCGTCTCCAGAAGACGGCGAGGGTCACGGCCAGCGCCCCGAGCACCGACAGGGCGGCGACGCGGACGAAGCCCATGACGTAGGGCTCGTAGCGCCGGCTGGAGGGGTCGTAGCGGTAGCAGGTGAGCAGCAGCTTGTCGAAGCTGGTGCCGACCCGGCCCTGGCCGGCCTCCACCACCGCCAGCCGGAGGTCGCGGGGCGGGAAGTCGATGCCGTAGAGGTAGCGCGAGACCTTGCCGTCGGGCCCGAGGACGAAGATCGCCGCCGGGTGGGCGTACTGCCGGGTCCGGGCGTCGTAGGCGTAGCCGAAGCCCACCGCCTCGGTGACCTTGCGGATCTCCGGCTCCTCGCCGGTGAGGAAGGGCCAGTCGGCGGCGGCGCCGGGCCGCCCGATCGCCTGCAGGTAGCCGCGCTGCCGCTCCGCCGCCTGCCGGCTGGTCTCCCGCGGCGCGAAGGAGATGGTCACCGCCTGGTAGTCGCGCCCCAGCTCGAGCCCCATCTCCCGGAGGGCGCGCGCCTCCCCGGAGAGCAGCAGTCCGCAGAGCATGGGGCAGTCGTAGTAGACCAGCGAGAGCACCACCGGCTTGCCCCGGGCGAAGAGGTCGCCGAGGCGCACCGGCCTGCCGTCGGGCCCGGTGAAGGTGGCGTCGAGCGGCACCTTCTCGCCGAGCCGCTCGCGGATCTCGACGCCCTCCAGCTCGGCCGGCAGCACCCCGGAGACCGGGGCGGCCGGGACCGGCGGCTCCTTGAAGGGGATGGCCGCGGCCGGCGCGGCGGCCGCCAGGGCCGCGAGCATCCCGGCGGCGCGCAGCGCGCGGGTCACGGCCGCTCCCCCTGGAGGAAGAGCTCCATCGCCCGGTCGATGGGGAGGTGGGCCAGCCCGGCCTCGCGGTCCACCCAGCCGTAGGAGTGGAGCCGGCGCTCCTTCTCCTCCCGCAGGGTCGTCGCCCGGTCGGCGTTCTCGAAGAGCTGCTGCTCGACGAGGCCGATCTTGGCCTCCCCGGCGGCGGCGGGCATCACCGGGAAGGCCGGGTTCAGGCCGGCCTGGGCCCGGCGCATGTAGAGCACGGTCACGGTGCTGGCGGCGGCGAAGATCAGCAGCGAGGCCATCCCCACCAGGAGGATCCGGCCGGGGTGGATGCGGTCGGCCTCGGCGGGCGGATGGCCGCCCGGCGCGTGCGCGTGTTCGCTCATTGGGGCTGGTACCTCAGCGAGTCCTCGAGGTAGGGGTCGCCCACCGGCACCGCCGCGCCCTGGCGCAGGCGCCAGGCGGCGAAGGCCAGCGCCGCCGCGCCCACGCCCAGGAGGGCGGTGAGGTCGGTCCAGTGGGGCGCCGGCGACGGGTACGCCGCCGGCATCATCGTGTAGTAGACGTCGAGCCAGTGCATCGCCAGCTGCCAGGCCGCCAGGGCCGCCAGCTTCCGCGGGTCGCGCTTCAGGTCGCGCGAGAGCAGCAGGAAGAAGGGCACGGCGAAGTGGAAGAGGACGAGCAGGACGCCCACCACGCCCCACGCGCCCCGGGTGCGGTGGATGAAGAAGGGGACCTCCGCCGGGAGGTTGGCGATCCAGATGAGCATGTACTGGGAGAAGGCGATGTAGGCCCAGAAGGCGGTGAAGGCGAGGAGCAGCTTGCCGAGCGAGTGCCAGTGGTCGGCGGTGAGCCCCGCGAGCGCCGGCTCGCGCCGCAGGGCGTAGAGGGCCAGGATCACCACCGAGATCGCCGCCAGGAAGCTGCCCGCGAAGTAGTAGACGCCGAAGATGGTGGAGGCGTGGTGGAGGTCGAGCGACTCCTGCCAGTCGATGGCGGCGAAGGTGATGGTCACCGCCAGCAGCGGCAGCGATCCGATCCCGAGGCGGCGCTGGCGCGCGGTGAGCGCCACGCCCCGCTCCCGGTCCTGGCGCACCGACCAGCGCCACAGCAGGTGGGAGACCACCGCCCAGGCCACCAGGTAGAGGGCCGCCCGCAGCAGGAAGAAGGGGAGGTTCAGGTAGGGGGCCCGGTGCTCGGCCAGCCGGCGCAGCTCGCCGGGGAGGCGGTCCGGCTCCAGCCAGGGGAAGATGCGGCGCGCCCCCAGCGCCACCGGGAGGAAGAGCGGCACGAAGACCAGGCTGGTGGTGGCGACCACCTCCACCACCCGGCGCACCAGCACCATCCAGCGCGCCTTGGTGGCGTGGAAGGCGCCGAGCAGGATCAGCGCGCCCACCGCGGTGCCGGCCCAGAAGGTGAAGGCGGTGTGGTAGGCGGCCAGGGCACGGCGCAGGTCCAGCGCCGCCCCCACCGCGGTGAGCCCCAGCCCGGCGGCGGCCACCAGGGCGGCCCGCGCCACCAGCCCCCGCCCGCCCTCGACGCGCGGCTCGCTCATCGCGCCTCTCCCCGCTGCAGCCGTGCCCGCTCGGCCGGGGGCACCAGGTCCAGGCGGGCGCGCTGGCTGAGCTGCAGGGCCCGCAGGTAGTCCACCACCGCCCAGCGCTCCTCCACGGTGAGCGCCGTGGCGTAGGAGGGCATGAAGCCGTACCCCTCGGCGATCACCCGGTAGAAGTAGCCGTCGGGGTTCCGCACCTTGAGGTGCAGCGAGGGGGGCGCCCGCAGCGACATGTTCCGGGCCACCGGCGAGTCGCCGTCGCCGAGCAGGCCGTGGCAGGCGGCGCAGGTCACCTCGAAGCGCCTGCGGCCCAGCTCCAGGCGCTCGCGGCTCGGCGGCAGCGGGTCCCGCGCCAGCGGCTTGCCGTCGGCGCCGAGCCCGGTGGCGAGGTCGGCCGGGTGGAGCTCCTCCCGGGCCAGCGTCCCCTCCGGCGCCGCCCGCATCTCGATGCCGTCCGGGTAGAGCGGGCTGGGCCGGTAGGGCTTGGCCTTCTGCTGGACCCACATCGGGTCGAGCACGTCGCAGCCGGCCGCGAGCAGGGCCAGGGCGGCCAGGGCCCACCTCATGGCTCCTCCTCCTCGTCCACCCGGCTCACCTGCCGGGCGCCGAGCCGGCGCAGCTCCCCGGCCACGGCCTCGGCGCGCCCCGGCTCCACCTCGGCCGAGAGCCAGAGCCCGTCCACGCTGGCGGTCCGGAAGGCCTCCACCTCGAAGACCGGGTGGTGCAGCCGCGGGAAGCCGGCCAGCGCGAACAGGCCGCCGACGATGAAGACCGCGGCGGTGAGGACGGTGGTCTCGAAGGTGATGGGGACGAAGGCCGGCGCGGCGTGGGCCGGGCGGCCGCCCACGTCGATGACGTAGTCCACCGCGTTCATCCACCACATCATGAGATAGCCGCCGCTGCCGCCCAGGAGGACGCCGACCAGGGCGATGAGCGGCACCGGGGAGCGCGGCAGGGCCAGCGCCTCGTCGATGCCGTGGATGGGCACCGGCGAGTGGGCGTCCAGCGCGGCGACCCCCGCCTCCCGCAGGCTGCGCGCCGCGGCGCAGATGGCCGCGTCGTCCGCGAACTCTCCCAGCACGTAGCTCGCCATGGCCGCTCAGTGCCCCGCCGAGGCGTGGGCCTCGTGCTCCAGCTCGCGCCGCAGCTCCTTGACCTCGCTGGCCGAGACCGAGGGGACGAAGCGCAGGAAGAGGAGGAACAGCGTCCCGAACATGCCCACGGTGCCGGCGAAGATCGACCAGTCCACCCAGGTCGGGTAGTACATGGCCCAGCTCGAGGGCAGGAAGTCGCGGTGGAGCGAGGTCACGATGATGTTGAAGCGCTCGGTCCACATGCCGACGTTGACCAGGATCGAGGCGATCCACAGCGTCCAGATGCTCTGGCGCGCCCGCTTCCACCAGAAGATCTGGGGGACCACCACGTTGCAGAACATCATCAGCCAGTAGACGGGCGCGTAGGGCCCGCGCTGCCGGGTCTGGAAGAAGAGGAAGCTCTCGAAGCGGTCGCCGGAGTACCAGGCGTTGAAGTGCTCGGCCAGGTAGCCGTAGGAGACCATCAGCCCGGTGGCGAGCAGCACCTTGGCCATGTTCTCGAGGTGCCTCGGGGTGATGACGTTCTCGAAGCCGAGCACCTTGCGGGCCGGGATCACCAGGGTCAGCACCATGGCGAAGCCGGAGAAGATGGCGCCGGCCACGAAGTAGGGCGGGAAGATGGTGGCGTGCCAGCCGGGCAGGAGCGACACCGCGAAGTCGAAGCTCACGATGGTGTGCACCGAGAGCACCAGCGGCGTGGAGAGGCCGGCCAGCAGGAGGTAGGCGATGCGGTAGTGGCGCCAGAGCCGCGCCGAGCCGCGCCAGCCGAGCGCGAAGATCCCGTAGGCCTTGCGCGCGACCAGGCTCTTGCTGGTGTCGCGCAGCGCCGCCAGGTCGGGCAGCAGCCCGACGTACCAGAAGAGCAGCGACACCAGGAAGTAGGTGTTCACCGCGAAGACGTCCCACATCAGCGGGCTCTTGAAGTTGGGCCACAGCCCCAGGGTGCTGGGGTACGGGAAGAGCCAGAAGTCGAACCAGGGGCGGCCGGTGTGCAGCGCCGGGAAGATCAGCGCCTGCATCACCGCGAAGAGCGTCATCGCCTCGGCGAAGCGGTTGATCGAGGTGCGCCACCGCTGCTGGAAGAGCAGCAGGATGGCGGAGATCAGGGTGCCGGCGTGGCCGATGCCGATCCACCAGACGAAGTTGATGATGTCGAAGGCCCAGCCGACCGGGATGTTGTTGCCCCAGACGCCGATGCCGGTGGCCACCGTGTAGGTGACGGCCACGATCAGGACCGCCGCGAAGGTGGCCGAGAGGCCGAAGAGCACCAGCCAGCCGCGCCGGGTCGGGGCCCAGACCGGCCCGAAGAGCTGGTCGTTCAGCTCCCGGTCGCCGGGGTGGCCCACCAGGACCGGCACCGGCTCGAGCGGGTCGAGCCGCTCCACGCGGGCGACGGCCTCCGGGGGGCTCATGCCAGCTCCGGGTTGGGGTTGCGCAGCCGCACCAGGTAGGCGGTGCGGGGCCGGGTGCCGAGCTCGTGCAGCAGGTCGTAGCGCCGCTCGTCGCCGTGCCAGGCCGCGACCCGCGACCCGGGGTCGTTGAGGTCGCCGAAGCGGATGGCCTGGGCCGGGCAGGCCTGCTGGCAGGCGGTCTGGATCTCGCCGTCGCGCAGCGGCCGCTCCGCCACCCGGGCGGCGATGCGGTGGCGCTCGATGCGCTGCACGCAGTAGGTGCACTTCTCCATCACGCCGCGCGGCCGCACCGTGACGTCCGGGTTCATCAGCAGCTGCGCCACCGGATCCTTGGGCCGGTTGTACTCGAAGAAGTTGAAGCGCCGGACCTTGTAGGGGCAGTTGTTGGAGCAGTACCGGGTGCCGACGCACCGGTTGTAGACCATCTCGTTCAACCCCTCGTCGGAGTGGACGGTGGCGTTCACCGGGCAGACGTACTCGCAGGGCGCCATCTCGCAGTGGACGCAGGCCACCGGCTGGGCCACCACCTCGGGCTCCTCCGGCGCGCCGGAGAAGTACCGGTCCACCCGGATCCAGTGCATCTCGCGGCTGCGGGCCACCTGCTCCTTGCCCACCACCGGGATGTTGTTAGATCGG
>JAJZTO010000047.1 GCA_021848865.1 Myxococcales bacterium | reverse complement strand
CTGGGACCAGGCCTGGGCGCGGGGGCCGAGCCCCGGGGCCTGACGGGGGCAGGAGCCCGTTTTCAGGGCCCTTTTTCCGTTCCCTCGCCGCCGCCTGCGCCGGTGCCGGACATCGCCTCGCCCCGGGCGCCGGTGCCGGACATCGCCTCGCCCCGGTGCCGGACATCGCCTCCGGCACCCGCCTCCGACGAACCGGTAAATGGGCCAAACTCCTTGAAACTCCGGGGCTTTTCTACTAAATAAGTGGCTCCAAATGGCCGACGAGATCCTGCCGCCTCCGCCTCCGCCCGAATCCCCGCCGCCCGCGGGCGGCGGGGAGGCGCACCGCGCCACCGTCAACATCGAAGACGAGATGCGCAGCTCGTATCTCGACTACTCGATGTCGGTGATCATCGGCCGCGCGCTGCCCGACGCGCGCGACGGCCTGAAGCCGGTGCACCGCCGCATCCTCTACGCGATGCACACCGAGGGGCTGCACCACTCCAAGCGTTACTCCAAGTGCGCCGGCGTGGTCGGCGAGGTGCTGAAGAAGTACCACCCCCACGGCGACGCCGCGGTCTACGACGCCCTGGTCCGGCTGGCGCAGGACTGGAACCTGCGCTACCCGCTCATCGACGGCCAGGGCAACTTCGGCTCGGTGGACGGCGACCCGGCGGCGGCCTACCGCTACACCGAGTCGCGGCTGGAGAAGCTCGCCGACTGGCTGCTCGCCGACATCGACAAGGAGACGGTGGAGTGGTCGCCGAACTTCGACGACTCCACCGTCGAGCCGGTGGTGCTGCCGGCCCGCTTCCCCAACCTGCTCGTCAACGGCAGCGCCGGCATCGCCGTGGGCATGGCCACCAACATCCCGCCCCACAACATGGGCGAGGTGATCGACGCCGCCATCCACCTGGTCGCGAACCCCCGCGCCACCGTGGCGGAGCTGATGAGGTTCGTGCCCGGCCCCGACTTCCCCACCGCCGGCATCATCCTGGGGCGGGACGGCATCCGCCAGGCCTACGAGACCGGCCGCGGCACCGTGGTGGTCCGGGCCCGCGCCGCCGTCGAGGTCCACCCCAGGACCGAGCGCGAGTCGATCGTCGTCACCGAGATCCCCTACCAGGTGAACAAGGCGAAGCTGGTGGAGCACATCGCCGACCTGGTGCGCGACAAGAAGCTCGAGGGCATCAGCGACCTGCGCGACGAGTCCTCCCGCGAGGGCATGCGGGTGGTCATCGAGCTGAAGCGCGACGCGGTGGCCCAGGTGGTGCTGAACAACCTCTACACCCACACCGCCCTGCAGACCGGCTTCGGGGTCATCCTGCTGTCCATCGACGGCGGCCAGCCCCGCATCCTGGACCTGAAGGCGCTGCTGGAGCGCTTCATCGCCCACCGGCGCGACGTGGTCACCCGCCGCACCCGCTTCGAGCTGAAGCAGGCCCGGGCCCGCGAGCACATCCTGCTCGGGCTGCAGATCGCCCTCGACCACATCGACGAGATCATCGAGCTCATCAAGAAGGCCGGGGACCGCGACGCCGCCCGCGACGGCCTGATGGTCCGCTTCGGCCTCTCCGACCTCCAGGCCAAGGCCATCCTGGAGATGCAGCTGCAGCGCCTCACCGGCCTGGAGCGGCAGAAGATCCTGGACGAGCTGGCCGAGGTGCAGAGGTCCATCGCCCGGCTCCGCGAGATCCTCGCCTCCGAGAAGGTGCTGCTGGAGGTCATCGTCTCCGAGCTGCGCGAGGTGAAGGAGCTCTTCGCCGACGAGCGGCGCACCGAGATCCAGGGGGCGGTGGACGCGCTCTCGGTGGAGGACCTCATCGCCGAGGAGGAGATGGTGGTCACCGTCTCCCACCTCGGCTACGTGAAGCGCAACCCGGTGAGCACCTACCGGGCCCAGCGCCGCGGCGGCAGGGGGAAGACCGGGGCCGCCACCCGCGAGGAGGACTTCCTCGAGAGCCTCTTCGTCGCCTCGACCCACAGCTACCTGCTGGTCTTCTCCGACCGGGGCCGGGTCTACTGGCTCAAGGTCCACGAGATCCCGCAGGCCGGCCGGGCGGCGCGCGGCAAGCCCATCGTCAACCTGGTGCAGCTCTCGCCGGGCGAGAAGGTGGCGGCCATCCTCCCGGTCCGCCGCCTCCCGGAGCCGGCGGCCGGCGAGGAGCCCGAGGGCGACGAGAAGGCCGCGGCCGAGGAGGCCGGGGCGCAGTTCGTCTTCCTGGCCACCCGCGCCGGCGTCATCAAGAAGACCCGGCTCGACGCCTTCAGCCGCCCGCGGGCCGCCGGCATCATCGCGCTCTCGGTCGAGGACGGCGACCGGCTCATCGCCGCCCGCCTCACCGACGGCCGGAGCCACGTGCTCCTCTCCACCGCCCAGGGCATGGCCATCCGCTTCGAGGAGGCCGACGTCCGGGCCATGGGGCGCGGCGCCTACGGCGTGAAGGGCATCACCCTGGAGCCGGAGGACCTGGTGGTCTCGGCCGAGGTGCTGGCCGAGCCGGCCGCCGGCGAGGCGGCCCCCACCATCCTCACCGTCACCGCCAACGGCTACGGCAAGCGCACCGAGCTCTCCGAGTACCGGATCCAGAGCCGCGGCGGCAAGGGCATCATCACCATCAAGACCACCGAGCGGAACGGCCCGGTGGTGGCCGCCCTCCGCATCCTGGACTCGGAGGAGGTCATGCTCATCACCAACCAGGGCATGCTCATCCGGATGCCGGCGCGCCAGATCTCGGTGATCGGGCGGAACACCCAGGGCGTCCGGCTCATCGCCATCGAGTCGCGCGAGGAGCAGGTGGTGGCCGCGGCCCGGGTCGCCGAGACCAGCCACGAGGCCGAGGAGGCCGGCGTGCGCGAGGCCGCGGCCGCCGGCGAGCCGACGCCGGTGCCGGGCGACCTGCCGCCGGCGGCGGGCGAGGACGGGGCCGACGGGGGCGAGGAGCCGGAGGACGAGGGCGGCCCTTGAGGCGCGGCGCCGCGCTGGCCCTCCTCCTGCTCGCCGCCTGCCCGGGGGCGGCGCGCAAGCTGGACGACGCCGCCGACCGCCGCCACGCCGGCCGGCCGGCCGAGGCCCTGGCGATCTACCGCCAGATCCTCGCCGAGCTGGGCGAGGGGCGGCTCCCGCCCGGCGACGCCGAGACCCGGCTGCGGGCGCTGCAGTACGCCGGCGACGTCTCCTATCTGGAGCTGGGCGACTACCGCGGCGCCGTGGCCTACTACCGCCGCCTCATCGCCTTCGCCCCCGGCACCCCCGAGGCCTGGCAGGCGCGCGCCGTCATCGGCGAGATCTACCGCGACCGCTTCGCCGACCCGGCCGGCGCCATCGCCCAGTGGGCCGAGGTGGCCGGGAGCCCCTCGCCCATGGCCGCCGCCTACCAGCTCAAGGTGGCGCGCGAGTACCTGGACATCCGGAACTACGACCAGGCCCGCACCGAGGCCCGGATCCTGCGCGAGCGCTGGCCGCGCAGCCACGAGGCCGACGAGGCCCAGCTGCTCACCGCCCAGGCCTGGTCGCTGGAGAAGCGCACCGACGAGGCGCTGCGGGCCTTCCAGGCCACCGTGGACCGCCACCCGGCGCCGGACGTCACCGCCCGGGCGCTGGAGGGCGAGGCCCAGCTCTACGCCCAGCAGGGGCCGGGGGAGCGCTGCGGCGCCAGCAGCTGCCTGGACCGGGCCATCGCGCTCTACACCGAGGCGCTGGCGGCCCACCCGAACCCCGACGCCCTCCGCCGCAACATCGACGCGGTCCGGCGCCGCCAGCAGGCGGCCCGGACGGTGAAGCCCGGAGACCGGGCCGCCGCCATGGACCACGTCAGCCCGCCGCCCCACGACCAGGTGATCCCATGAAGACCGACCTCTCCCAGAAGCTCTTCGCCCGGGCGCAGCAGCTCTTCCCCGGCGGCGTGAACAGCCCGGTCCGGGCCTTCCGCGGCGTCGGCGGCACGCCCCGCTTCATCGCCCGGGGGCGCGGCTCCCGGATGTGGGACGTGGACGGCAACGAGCTGGTGGACTACGTCGGCTCCTGGGGGCCGCTGATCCTCGGCCACTGCCACCCCGAGGTGATGCGCGCGGTGCAGGAGGCGATGAGGGCCGGCTCCTCCTTCGGCGCCCCCTGCCCGGCGGAGATCCTGCTCGCCGAGCTGGTCCAGGCCCGCATGCCCTGGGTGCAGCGGATGCGCTTCTGCTCCTCCGGCACCGAGGCCACCACCGCCGCCATCCGCCTGGCGCGGGGCTTCACCGGCCGCGACGACTTCCTCAAGTTCGACGGCTGCTACCACGGCGCCGGCGATCCGCTGCTGGTGAAGGCCGGCTCGGGGGTGGAGACCCTGGGGCTCCCCGACTCGCCGGGCGTGCCCGCCGACCTGGCCCGCCACACCCTGACGCTCCCCTGGAACGACCTGGCCGCGGTGGAGCGGCTCTTCGCCGAGCGCGGCCGGTCCATCGCCGCGGTGATCACCGAGCCGGTGGTCGGCAACATGGGCGTGCTGGTGCCGAGGCCCGGCTACCTCGAGGGGCTGCAGGCCCTCTGCCGCGCCCACGGCGCGCTGCTGATCGTCGACGAGGTGATGACCGGGTTCCGGGTGGCGCCGGGAGGCGCCTGCGGCCTCTACGGCCTCGCCCCCGACCTCGTCACCTTCGGCAAGGTGATCGGCGGCGGCCTGCCGGTGGGAGCCTTCGGCGGACGCGCCGAGGTGATGGACCGGATCGCCCCGGCCGGGCCGGTCTACCAGGCCGGCACCCTCTCCGGGAACCCCATGGCCATGGCCGCCGGCCGGGCGACGCTGGAGCGGCTCGAGCCGTCGGGCTACCAGCGGCTGGAGCAGCTCTCGGCGCGCCTCGCCGAGGGGCTCGCGGCGCGGGCCCGCGAGGCGGGGGTGCCGGTGCAGGTGAACCGGGTCGGCTCGATGCTCACCGTCTTCTTCTCGGCCGGGCCGGTCTTCGACGCCGCCTCGGCCCGCAAGTGCGACACCCAGCGCTTCGGCCGCTGGTTCCACGCCATGCTGGAGGGCGGGATCTACCTGCCGCCCTCGCAGTTCGAGGCGGCCTTCGTGTCGCTCGCCCACACGACGGAGGACGTCGAGGAGACGATCCGCGCCGCCGGGCCGGCCTTCGCGGCGGCCGCGAAGGGGTAGGGGAGGGGCAACCCCCCGCCGTTGCGGGCGTTTCGGCGCCGGGCCGCCTCCGGCGCCGGCGCGCGGTCCGGCATTGACGGGCCATTTCGCGCCTGCTAAAAGCAAGCGCCCCTCGCCCCCGGAAAACCCTCGGGAAATCCGAGCGAGAGGAGTTTCCCCGGAGGTCTTCGGCTTGGCGTCCCCGGACGATCGAGAGCGTCGGGAGCGCGACGAGGAGGGGCTCTCGAGCCTTGCGCAGGCCTACCGCAAGGCGGCGCCGCTGATGGCCGCGTCCACGCAGCTCGTGGCCGCGACCGGGCTGATGGCGGGGCTCGGCTACTGGGCCGACACGAAGCTCGGGCACAAGGTGCCGTGGATGCTCCTCGTGGGCGCCGCGGTGGGGATGACGGGCGGTTTCATCGGCTTCTTCCGGACGGTCCTGGGGCGGAAAGACAAGTGACGCGCCATCTCACGCTCGCCGTCGTCACCGCCGCCGCCGCCGCGGCCGCCGCGCTCTTCTCCGGCGCGGCCCGCCCGGCGCTGCTCGGCGTCGGGATCGCCGCCGCCACCGCCTTCGCCTCGCTGGCCGCCTACCGCCTCACCGGCCGCTCCGCGGCGAAGCCGGTGCAGCAGGCGCTGCTGGTCTTCGCCGCCATGTTCCTGGTGCGCATCGTGCTCGTGGCCCTGGGGCTCGTCGCCGTGCTCCGCCGCGGCGACAGCGCCGTCGCCTACGCCGTCGCCTTCTTCGTCCCCTACTTCGTCTTCGCCGCGATCGAGGGCGGCTACGTCCACGCCCTCGGCCGCGAGACCGGAAGGACCGCATGACCGTCGCCGCCGCCGCCCTCGCCCTGGGCCTGGCCCTGGGCCAGCACGCCCCTCCCGCCGAGCACGCCGCGCCGGCCGTCGAGGCCCAGGCCCCCGCCGCCCACGGCGAGGCGGCCGAGGCCGCCGGCCACGGCGGCGGGCACGAGGAGAGCCTGCCCGAGGTGATGATGCACCACGTGGCCAACGGCTACGTGCTGGAGGTGCCGGGCCTCTGCGACGGCTTCCACTGGAACTGCGAGCTGGACCTGGGCGAGATCTTCGGCCGCCACGTGGACCCGGTCACCCACCGGGTCACCGGCCCGCTGGTGTTCGGCAAGTTCGACATGACGCCGTCCAAGCACGTGGTGATGATGTGGATCGCCGCGGTGCTGCTGCTGGTCCTGCTGCTCACCGCCGCCCGCCGGCGCACCCTGGTGCCGAAGGGGTTCTACAACTTCTTCGAGCTGCTGGTGCAGTTCGTCCGGGACATCGCCGTCTCCAACATCGGCAAGCGGGACGCCGACCGCTTCGTCCCCTACCTGGCGGCGGCCTTCTTCTTCATCCTCTTCATGAACCTCCTCGGCCTGGTGCCGTGGATGGGCACGGCGACGGCCAACGTCTCGGTGACGGTGGGCCTGGCGCTCTTCACCTTCTTCATCACCCAGTACGCGGCCATCCGGGCCCAGGGCGTGGGCGGCTACCTGAAGCACCTCACCGGCGGCGTCCCGCCCTCGCTGGCCTGGCTCTGGCCCATCATGATCCCGGTGGAGATCCTGGGGCTCTTCACCAAGCCCTTCGCCCTCACCGTCCGTCTCTTCGCCAACATGGTGGCGGGCCACTTCGTCATCCTGGCGCTGCTGGGGCTGATCTTCGCCATCTCCTTCTTCGTCTTCCCGGTCTCGATGGCGCTGGCCCTGGCCATCTACCTGCTCGAGCTCTTCGTCGCCTTCGTGCAGGCCTACATCTTCACCATGCTCTCCGCCCTCTTCATCGGGGCCGGGCTCGCGCACCACGACGAGCACGGCCACGGGGAGGAGCACGGGGAGCACGGCCCCGCCGGCCACGGCGAGGCCCACCACGCCTCTCACGCGGCCGGGGCCTCCCCCGGCCACGGGTAGTCGAGCGCAGCACGCGCCACGGGATCCACCGGCGGCCCGTCACCCACCGCCCACAGGCAACCTGAAGGAACGGACCTCATGAACAGCCTCGCACTCGCGTACCTCTCCGCCGGCTTCGGCGCCGGCCTCGCCGTCATCGGCGCCGGCCTCGGCATCGGCAAGCTCGCCGCCGCCGCCATGGAGGGCTCGGCCCGCCAGCCCACCGCCGCTGGCGACATCCGCACCTCGATGATCATCGCCGCCGCCCTCATCGAGGGCGCGACGCTCTTCGCCATCGTCGTCACCCTGCTGCTCGCCATCAAGGCGTAGCGGCGGCCCGAACCCTCCACCCGGAGCGGAGCAACCGATGAACGCCCTCGTCACCCCGGTCCTGGCCGCCGGCCTGCTGGACCTGAACCCCGGCCTGACGCTCTGGACCGGGCTCACCTTCCTGGCCCTGATCCTGGTCCTCGCCAAGTTCGCCTTCGGCCCCATCGTCCGGATGCTGGACGAGCGCGAGCGGACCATCCGCGAGGCCATCGAGCAGGCCAAGAAGGAGCGGGCCGAGGCGGAGAAGCTGGTCGCCGAGACCCGGGAGTCGCTGCAGCAGGCGCAGCGGGAGGCGGCCGACCTGGCCAAGCGCTCGCAGGCCGAGGTCGAGACGCTCCGCCAGGAGCTCACCGCCCGGGCCCGCAAGGAGGCCGACGAGCTGGTGGCCTCCGCCCGCGCCCAGATCCAGGAGGAGCGCTCCAAGGCGGTGGGCGAGCTGCGCGCCCAGGTGGCCGACATGGCCATCGAGGTCGCGCGGCGGCTCATCCCCCAGGCGGTGGACGAGAAGACCCACCGGGCGCTGGTCGAGGAGTACGTGAAGCAGCTGCCCCGGGCCTGACCGGGACGGCGCCTCGCCAGGTCACCGGGCCCCGGCGTCCGCGCCGGGGCCTGCCTTTTTTTCTCCACCGGAAGGACGCGGCATGGCCCTCGCCATCGGCATCGTCGGGCTGCCCAACGTGGGCAAGTCCACCCTCTTCAACGCGCTGGCCGGCGCCGCGCAGGCGCAGGCCGCCAACTACCCCTTCTGCACCATCGACCCCAACCTGGGCGTGGTGCCGGTGCCGGACGCGCGGCTGGCGCGGCTCGCCGCCCTCTTCCGGCCGGTGAAGACCACCTTCACCACCCTGGAGTTCGTGGACATCGCCGGGCTGGTGGCCGGGGCCTCGAAGGGCGAGGGGCTCGGCAACCAGTTCCTCTCCCACATCCGCCAGGTGGACGCGGTGGCCCACGTGCTGCGCTGCTTCGACGACCCCGACGTGGTCCACGTCGGCGGCACCGTGGACCCGCGCGGCGACCGCGACGTGGTCGAGACCGAGCTGATGCTGAAGGACCTGGAGTCGGTCGAGAAGCGGCGCGAGCGGGCGCAGAAGGGCACCAAGGCCCAGGGCAAGGCCGGCGAGCTGGCCCGGGCCGAGCTGGCGCTGCTCGACCGGGTGAAGGCCGGCCTGGAGGCGGGCACCCCGGTGCGGGCGCAGCCGCTGGACGCCGAGCAGCGCGCCGCCCTCGCCGACCTGTTCCTCCTCACCGCCAAGCCGGTGATCTACATCGCCAACGTGGACGAGCAGCAGCTCGCCGATCCCGCCGATCCCCGGGTGCGGGCGGTGAAGGCGCTCGCCGCCGCCGAGGGGGCGGAGGCGGTGGTGCTCTGCGGCAAGGTGGAGGCGGAGATCGCCGAGCTGGCCGAGGCCGAGCGGCTGGAGTTCCTCGCCAGCCTCGGGCTGGAGGAGCCGGGGCTGGAGCGGCTGGTGCACGCCGGGTACCGGGAGCTCGGGCTCATCACCTTCTTCACCGTCGGGCCCGACGAGTGCCGCGCCTGGACGGTGCGGCGCGGGGCGCTGGCGCCGCAGGCGGCCGGCGTCATCCACACCGACTTCGAGAAGGGCTTCATCAAGGCCGAGGTGACGCGCTGCGACGACCTCCTCGCGCTCGGCAGCGAGGCGGCGGTGAAGGAGAAGGGGCTGATGCGGATGGAGGGGAAGGAGTACGTCGTCCAGGACGGCGACGTGATGCACTTCCGCTTCAACGTCTGACGGGGGCCGCGCCCCCGCCCCTCCCCGGCTTCGCCGGGGCCCCTCCCCGGAGCGAGGCCCTCCGCCGCTGCGCGATCTCCGCCGCCAGCCGGAGGGCCGCGGCCATGCTCGCGGCGCTGGCCGTCCCCCGGCCGGCCCGGTCGTAGGCCACGCCGTGGTCGGGGCTGGTGCGGACCAGGGGCAGGCCCAGGGTGACGTTCACCGCCGGGTCGCCGCCCACGGCGTCGAGGAGCTTGGCGGCGACGAGCCCCTGGTCGTGGTAGAGCGCCACCACGGCGTCGAACTCGCCGGCCACGGCGCGGGCGTAGATCGAGTCGGCCGGCCAGGGGCCGCTGGCCGCGAGCCCCAGCCGCCGGGCCCGGGCGACGGCCGGCCCCACCACCCGCGCCTCCTCGCCGCCGAAGGCGCCGCCCTCGCCGGCGTGGGGGTTCAGGGCGCAGACCGCGACGCGGGGGCGCCGCACCCCGAAGTCGTGGCGCAGCGCCTCGGCGGTGGTGCGCACGGTGCGCAGGACGGCGGCGGCGGTGACGGCCCGCGGGACCCGCGCCAGCGCCAGGTGGTTCGTCACCAGCGCCACCCGGAGCCGCGAGGAGGCCAGCATCATCACCGAGCGGCCGGGCGGGCACCGCTCCTCCAGCCACTCGGTGTGGCCGACGAAGCCGGGGAGGGCGAGCGCCACCTGGGCCTTGGACACCGGCGCGGTGCAGAGCGCGTCGGCCCGGCCCGCGGCCACCGCGCCGAAGGCCGCCTCCAGGTAGCGGAGCTGGGCGGCGCCGCCGGCCGGGGAGGGCCGCCCGGGCCGGCGGTCGGCGGCGGCGAGCCGCGTCACCCGCACCAGCGCGCCGCGGGGCGGGAGCGGCTCGTCCGGCTCCACCTCCGGGAGCCGCAGGCCGGCGCGCCGCGCCTCGCGCCGGAGCAGGGCGGCGTCGCCGTAGACGTAGGGGACGGCCGGCAGGCGGCGCAGCCCGGCCAGCGCCCGCGCCGTGACCTCGGCGCCGACTCCGGAGGGGTCGCCCATGCTGATGGCGAGGCGCACCACCGCGCTCCCTCCCGGCCCGGCGCTCAGGGCTCCTTCAGCTCGGGGAGCCGCAGCTCGACCACCGCGTCCTTCTTCAGCTCGGCCACGTACTGCTGCCGCAGCACGTCGCCCTGCTCGTAGGTGAGCTTGTCGCGGATCTCGTCCTTCACCTGGTCGAAGGGACGGGGCTCGCCGCCGCGCCGCCCCTCCACCTTCAGGATCTGGTAGCCGTTGCGCGTCCGCACCAGCCCCGAGACCCGCCCGGCCGCCAGCCCGAAGGCGGCCTTCTCCACCTCGGGCTGCACCACGCCGCGCCGCAGCCAGCCCAGGTCGCCGCCGTCCGAGGCCGAGGGGCCCTTCGAGGCCTCGCGCGCCAGCTGGGCGAAGTCGGCGCCCGCCGCCAGCCGCTGCAGCAGCGCCTCGCCCTGGGCCTTCACCCGCGCCTCCTCGGCGGCGGGGGCGTCGGCGGCGAGCGGCAGGAAGATGTGGCGGACGTGCACCTCGGTCCCGGCCGCGAACTCCCGGAGGTGCTGCTGGTAGTAGTTCTTCAGGTCGTCGTCGCCGACCTTCAGCTTGCTGCGGATCCTCACCTGGACCACCCGCATCGACTCCAGGTCGCCGCGCACCCGGGCGCGCAGCTGCTCGCGGGTGAGCCCCTCGGCCGCCAGCGCGCGGTCGAAGCCGGCGTCGTCCAGCCGGTTCTTCTTCTTGATGTCGTCGATGGCGGCGTCCACCTCGGCGTCGGTGGCCTCCAGCCCCAGCTCCTTCACCTGGCCCTGGAGCAGCTTGTCCGCGAGGAGGGCCTGGTAGGCCCCCTGGAGCGCCCGGGCCTCGGCGTGGTCCCGGTCGGCTCCCTCCGGCATGGCCTGGACGCGGGCCCACTCCGGCCCGGCCCGCAGCTGCAGGTCGCGCAGGGTGATGGGCTCGCCGTTCACCAGGGCGGCGATGCGGTTCAGGACGTGGGCCGGCGGCGCGGCCGGGGCGACGGCGGGCGCGGCCGGCGCCGGGGCGGCGGCGGCCAGCAGCAGGGCGGGGAGGATCGTTCGCATGGGGTTCACGGGGCGAGGGCGTCGAGCGCCTTCTGGTCGATGGTGATCCGGGCCCGCTGGCGCAGGGCGGCCAGGTACTCGGCCTGGGCGCGGGCCCGCTTCTCGCGCAGGAGCCGCTCCCGGATCCCGGCCCGGGCGTCGGCGAAGGCGCGGCGGCCGGCCGGCTTGCGCTCGGTGACCTGGAAGACGTGGAAGCCGTAGGGCGAGGGGACGACGTCGCTCACCTGGTTCACCGGCAGCTGGAAGCAGGCGTCGAAGACCTCGGGCATGCCCGATCCCCTGGAGAAGGTGCCGAGGTCGCCGCCGCGCGCGCCCTCCGGGGCGATGGAGGCGCGCCTCGCCACCTCGGGGAAGGACTGGGGCCTCCGCCGCAGCTCGTCCCGGATCCGGAGCGCCTCCTCGCGGGTGCGGACCACCACCTGCCGCGCCCGGACCCGCTCCGGCTCGTCGAAGTCGGCGGCGTGCTCGTCGTACCAGCGCTGGACCTCGTCGTCCGCCACCTGCACCCGCGGGAAGACCTCCTCGGCGAAGAGCGCCTCGACGGTGAGCTGCTCGCGCAGCCGCGCCTTCAGCTCGGCGGCGGAGATCTTCTCCTGGGCCAGGAGGTCGTCGAAGTGGGTGCCCGGGTAGTCGGCGCGCAGCCGCAGCAGCGCCTGGTCCACCCGCTCCGCCGGGACGGCGACGAGCCGGAG
>JAJZTO010000046.1 GCA_021848865.1 Myxococcales bacterium | reverse complement strand
CGAGGAGGTGGTCCTCGACCAGGGAGGAGATCCGCCGGATGGAGCGGAGCGCCAGCGCCGCGAGCTTCGCGCCCCGCGCCCCGGCGCGCTCCTCCTGCGAGATCCGTCCGAGGAGCTCGGCACACCAGAGCGCGGTGGCGACGGGGTTGCGGAACTCGTGGGCGACGAACCCGAGGTAGCCGGCCCTGGGCTCTTTCGGGCTCCTCTTCACGCCGGCCACTCTCGCACGCCACGGGGGAGGAGCCCACGCCCCCTGGATGAGCCTTCCTGCAGGGGACGACGAACCCCGAACTTCTTACAAAACGAATCCCTAGTGAGTATGGGGGGTTGACTGGTCTGGCTGTAGATTATACCGATTCGCTGGCTGTCCCCATCTGAGATCGGATCTCTAACTAATTGATCTTCCAAGCGCTATTGGCCACATCCCCTAATGGCACACACGGTGCTACTTGCGTGGGTAACCGGCTTGCGCGGTCCACGAGGGGGGCAGATGGCCAAGGCGACGACGACGAGAAACTCAACGGTTCTCGACCAGTACCTCGCCGAGATCAACCGGTGCGCACTGCTCACCGCGGAGGAGGAGCGGGAGCTGGCCCGCCTCTACCGGGCCGCCGGGGACGGCCGCGCCGCTCACCAGCTGATCACCGCGAACCTCCGGTTCGTGGTCAAGGTCGCCTACGAGTACCGCTCCTACGGCTTCCGCATGGCCGACCTGGTCCAGGAGGGGAACATCGGCCTGATGAAGGCGGTGCAGAAGTTCGACCCGGACAAGGGCATCCGGCTCATCAGCTACGCGGTCTGGTGGATCCGCGCCTACATCCAGAACCACATCCTGCGCTCCTGGTCGCTGGTGAAGCTCGGGACCACCCAGGCGCAGCGCAAGCTCTTCTTCTCCCTGGCCCGCACCCGGCGCGAGATGGAACGCGCCGCCTCGACGACCGGCGCCACCGCCACCAGCGACGACATCGCGGCGCGGCTGAACGTGAAGACCGAGGAGGTCCAGGAGATGCAGCAGCGGATGGAGGGGCGCGACCTCTCCCTGGACGCCCCGGTGGGCGAGGACGGCTCGCCCTTCGTGGACTTCGTCGCCGACGGAGCGCGCACCCAGGACGAGGAGCTGGGCCACGCCCAGGAGCGCCGGGTGGTCGCCGGCAAGATCGCCCTGGCCCTGGCGCGGCTCGACGCGCGCGAGCGCTTCATCGTCGAGTCGCGCCTGATGAAGGACGACCCGCTCACCCTCAAGGAGCTGGGGGACCACTTCGGCTTCTCCCGCGAGCGGGCCCGCCAGCTGGAGATCCGGGCCCGCGAGAAGCTGCGCGCCGAGCTCGGGGCCCTGGCCGCCGAGTTCGACCTGCCGGCGGGCGATCCGCCCCCGGCCGCCGACGACCTCGCCGCGGCGTAGCGGAGGCGGGCGCCCTACCCCATCCCGTGCTTCTTCAGCCGGTACCGCAAGGTGTCCCGGCTGATCCCCAGCAGCCGCGCCGCCTTCGACTGGTTGCCGCTGGCGCGCTCCATCGCCTCGACGATGAGCCGCTTCTCCACGTCCTCCAGGACCAGCCCCTGGTCCGGCACGTGGGGCACCAGCTTCTCCGGCTTCTTCGCCGGCACGACCTTCTTCAGCTCGGGCGGCAGGTGCTCGGGCCGGATCTCGTCGGCGGCGGCGTGGAGGATGAAGGCGCGCTCGACGACGTTGCGCAGCTCGCGGACGTTGCCCGGCCAGTGGTAGGCCTGCAGCAGGTCCATCGCCGCCGGGGCCACGCCCCGCACCGACCGCTTCATCTCGTGGTTGAACCGGGCCACGAAGTGGGCCACCAGCGAGGGCACGTCCTCGGGATGCTCCCGCAGCGACGGCATCCGGATCCGGACCACGTTCAGCCGGAAGAAGAGGTCGGCGCGGAAGCGCCCCTCGGCCACCCGCTCCTCCAGGTTCACGTTGGTGGCCGCCAGCACCCGCACGTCGGCCCGCAGCTCGGTGACCCCGCCGACGCGCCGGAAGGTCTTGTTCTCGAGCAGCCGCAGGAGCTTGGCCTGGCCGCCCGGCGGGAGGTCGCCGATCTCGTCGAGCATCACCGTGCCGCCCTCGGCGCTCTCGAAGAGCCCCTTCTTCTGCTGGTGGGCGTCGGTGAAGGCGCCCCGCTCGTGCCCGAAGAGCTCCGACTCGAGGAGCTGCTCGGGGAGGGCGGCGCAGTTCACCTGCATGAAGGGGCGCTCCGCCCGGGCGCTCTCGAAGTGGATCGAGCGGGCCACCACCTCCTTGCCCGCGCCGCTCTCCCCCTCGATCAGCACGGTGGTGGCGTCGCTGCCCGCCAGGCGCGAGACCATGGCCCGGATCTGCTCGACGAGCGGCGACTGGCCGATGAGCTGGCCGTGGTGGGCCGCCTCGCTGCGGCGCTCCGAGGTCAGCGCGGCGATCTGCCGGCGGGTGCGGGCGCTCTGCAGGGCGCGCTGCACCGCCGCGTCGAGCGACTGGAAGGGGAAGGGCTTCACCAGGAAGTCGATGGCCCCGACCTTCATGGCGTCCACCGCCACGTCCACGCTGGAGTGGGCCGACATCATGATCACCGCCAGGTCCGGGTGCAGCCCCAGCGCCCGCTGCAGCGCGGTCAGGCCGTCCATCCCCGGCAGGCGCACGTCCAGCAGCATCAGGTCGGGCGAGCTCTGCGCCACCAGCTCCAGCGCCTGCTCCGCCGACTCCGCCGCCAGCACCTCGTAGCCGTCGCGCTGGAGCCGCTCGCTCACCGACCAGCGGATGAGCTTCTCGTCGTCCACCACCAGGATCTTCGCCGGGGTCACCGTCATGCGCGCTGCTCCACCGGCGACTCCGCCGCCGGAGCGGAGGCCAGGTCCAGGGTCACCGAGAAGACGGTCCCGCCGCCGGGCGGGCAGCGCCAGGCGATGTGGCCGCCGTGCTCCGCGACGATGCGGGCGGAGATGGCCAGCCCCAGGCCGTTCCCCTCGGTCTTGGTCGTGAAGAAGGGCTTGAAGATGTTGGGCCGGGCCTCGAGGGCGATGCCCGGGCCGGTGTCGGCCACCTCGACGGCCACCCGCCCCTCCTGCTGGAAGGACCGGACCGTCAGCGTCCCCCCGCCCTGCCCCATCGCCTGGCAGGCGTTGAGGCAGATGTTGAGGAACACCTGCTCCAGCTGCGAGGCGTCGCCGAGCACCGGCGGGAGGGCCCGGTCCAGCTCGGCGCGGACCTCCACCGACGAGGTGCGCCGCTGCCGGCGGATGAGGAACAGCACCTTGTCCAGCGTCTCGTTGACGTCGGCGGCCCGGAACTGCGGCTTGGGCGGGCGCGCGAAGTCCAGCAGGCTCTGCATGGTCTTGGTGAGCCGCTCCACCTGGTGGCGCATCTCCCCCACCACCTCGGCCTCGCGCGGGGACCGGGACAGGTCCTCGGCCAGCACCTCCAGCGCCCCGGAGAGCCCCGCCAGCGGGTTCTTGATCTCGTGGGCCAGGCCGGTGGCCAGCTCGCCCACCGCCGCGAAGCGGTCGGCCCGGATCATCCGCTCCCGGTAGAAGACCTCCAGCTCGCCCTGGCTGCGCCGCAGCGCCTCCAGCATCCGGTCGAAGCCGCGCGCCGCCACCCCCAGCTCGTCGGCGCGCCCCTCGTCGGCGCGCACCGTGAGGTCCCCGGCCTCGGCGCGGCGCATCAGTCCGACCAGCCGCTGCAGCGGCGCCACCGCCTCGCGGGAGAGGAGGCCGTAGGCGATGGCCAGGAGCACCAGCAGCGCGATCCCGGCCGAGAGCCCCATGGTCTGCGCCAGGTGGCGCTGCTGGGTGACGATGGGGGCCCGGCTGAAGCGCAGGTCGAGCCAGCCGTTCACCGCGCGCTGGTCGCCGTGGCAGGTGGAGCACATCTCCCCGTTGGCGATGGGCCGGACGACCGCGTAGACCTGGCTGTCGCCGCCCGGCGTGTCCACCACCGTCGGGACCCGGAACCGGTCCACCGCCGCGCCCCAGGGTCGCGTGCCCACCAGGGCGCGCCGCGTCGAGCCCACCACCTCGCCGCCCGGCTTGATGAGGCTCACCGAGTCGATGTCGCTGCGGTGGCCGGCGATGGCCGCCAGCGCCTCGCCGGCCTGGGCCGGGTTCCCCTGGAGCATGGTCGCGGCGATGCTCGAGGCGAGCATGTTGGCGAAGAGCTCCGCCTTCTCGTGCTGGCCGCGCTCCATGTCGTGCCCGTAGAAGACGACCGCGGAGCCGACCATGGCCACCAGCGTCCCCGAGAAGAGGATCGCCGTCGGGACCAGGACCCGCATGCGCAGGCTCTGGTCCATGCGGGAGAAGGATTTCCGCAGCGCACCCATTCGTGGATGGCACGGGCCGTAGCACAGGTGGGGCCAGACCGTGGGGACAATCGCGCACCGGCGTCAAATGCCCCAGTTTTCCGGGCGAAATGGCGCATGTCGATTCGAGCCGGCGCCTTTTCAAGCGGCCGAAGCACGGGAGTTTTTGCGTTCGGCCACCCGCCCACGCAACGCTTGCAGCACCTGGCCTCCGGCTCGACCCCCGAAGGCGCGGGATCGCCGTCGAGCGTGGTGCCGGGTACCGTGTAGGCACGGGCTCGACCTGACAATTGTGGCGGTCGTGGAATCATGCCGTCCCCGGAATGGCTGGCCTTTTCGCTCCAACCGGGTTGCCTCCGCCAGCCGGACGGCACCCTGATTGCAGGCCCGGCGACCCGACCCCTCCTTCCCCAACCGACTTCCGGCCGGGAGACCTGTGTGCGCGAACCGCTGAGCCTCCACCCTACCGTCCGCCGCGCGACGCCGCGCGTGCTCGCGGCAGGCCTGCTCGCCGCCGCCCTCTGCGCTTCCTCGCCAGCCCGAGCCCAGGCGCCGTCCCGGTCGGTCCCGCTGCCTCCACCCCCTCCCGGGACCCGGGCCATTCCCCTTCCGCCGCCGCCTCCCGGGACGAAGGCCGTCCCCCTTCCGCCGCCGCCCGCGGGGATCGCGCCGCGCGCCGCATCGAGCGCCTCGGGGGCGACGCTCGAGGGCTGCGGCGAGTGCCACGGCGCCATGCTGCGGCGCAAGGTGGTCCACGCGGCGATGCAGAAGACCAGCTGCGGCAGCTGCCACCAGGCGGCGCCCGGCCGCGTCGGCAAGTGCAAGTCGGCGGCGGCGTCGGCCTGGGTGCTCACCCGCCCGCAGGGCGACCTCTGTGCCGCCTGCCACGACGAGTCGGCCCTGGCCTCGAAGTTCAAGGTGAAGCACGGCTTCAAGGGCAAGTGCGTGGAGTGCCACGACCCGCACTCCTCCGACCTTCCCAAGCTGATGCGGGTCTCGGGCAAGAAGCTCTGCCTCGGCTGCCACGACAGCCGCTCCGGCCGCAAGGACGTGGCGCACAAGATCGACGTCACCAAGCGGTACGTCCACGCGGCCCTGGAGAAGCGGGAGTGCCAGGACTGCCACGAGGCCGGCCACGGCGCCGGCCTGGCCAACCTGCTGAAGCGCGACCAGCCGGAGCTCTGCTACGGCTGCCACAAGCGCCAGGACCAGTACCGGTACACGCACACCGCGGTCCGCCAGGGCGAGTGCCTGGAGTGCCACGACCCCCATTCCTCCGACCGCCCCTTCCTCGCCAAGAAGCCGCGCGAGGAGCTGTGCCTCACCTGCCACGAGGTGGAGCCGCTCCTCACCAAGTCGGTGAAGCACGCGCCGGTGGCCGAGGGGCGCTGCCTCGACTGCCACCTGCCGCACGGCGGCGACCGCCCCGCCTTCGTGCGGGGGACCGGCAAGACCCTCTGCCTGAAGTGCCACGGCCAGGACGCGCCAACCGGCAAGGGGAGCGTCTCGCCCCCCTACCGCGTGGACCTGTCCCGCAAGCACGTCCACGCCGCCCTGGTGAAGGGCGAGTGCACCGACTGCCACGACCCGGGCCACTCGGGCGACTACCTCAAGCTCCTGAAGAAGAGCACCGTCGACCTCTGCTACGGCTGCCACACCCGCAAGGACGGCACGAAGTACGTCCACAGCGCGGTGCGGCTCGGCGACTGCGCCGTCTGCCACGCGCCGCACTCGTCCGACAACCGGGCGCTGCTCGCCAAGGCGACCATCAAGGAGACCTGCTTCACCTGCCACCAGGACGACGTCACCGGGCGCGCCGTGGTCCACAGGCCGGTGGCCGACGGGAAGTGCGAGGAGTGCCACGGCCCGCACGGCGCCCCCAACCGCTTCGACCTGGTGAAGGGCGAGGGGAAGGCCACCTGCTACTCCTGCCACAAGCCGGTGGACGGCGGGAAGGTGCGCCACGCCGCGCTCGACCGCTACGGCTGCACCGGCTGCCACGACCCGCACGGCGCCGGGAACCGCTTCCTGCTGGCGAAGAAGACCAACGACCTCTGCATCGGCTGCCACCCGGCGCAGGCCGACGGCCGGCACGTCACCGCGATCCTGGCCGGCGGCCACGCGGTGAGCGGCGGCGCCGACCCCCGCCGACCCGACCGGCCCTTCAGCTGCGCCAGCTGCCACAACCCGCACGGCTCCGACTCGCCCAAGCTCTTCTACTACGGGGACAGCGTCATGCAGTCCTGCGACGGCTGCCACGGCGACAAGACCGGAAAGAAGCCCGAGTTGAAGAACGTGGTCCTGCGCGCCGCCCCCGCCACCCCGCCCGGTGCGGCCGGCGGCAGCCCCGGCGGCGGCTCCGACGGCGCGCCGCGGCCCGGCGGCGGCGCCGGCGAGGCCGCCTGGGGCTACGGCTGGACCCTCTGGCCCGCCGTGGCGCAGCGCTACGGCGTCACCACCGGCCTGCCGCCCTGGCGCAACTGGGTCTGGCCCGCGGAGCGGCCGGCCGAGCCGCCGGCGGCGCTGGTGACCCCGGCCGACCCGGCACCCGGCTCCGAGGCCTCGCCGTAGCCATGCTGGCCCTCGCCCTGCTGCTCGCCGTCGGCGCCGCCGACGAGACCGTCGCGCGCATCGACGCCGTCGACATCCCCGCCTCGGCCGTCCAGGCGCGGCTCGCCACGGCGCCCGGGGCGCCGCCGGCGGCCGTCCTCCAGGACCTCCTCAACGACGCCGCCCTGGCGATCGACGCGGAGCGCACCGGCTACGCCAGGGACCCGCGCGTCGCCCGCGCGGTCGGCCAGGAGCGCCGGCGGCTGGCGGCCCAGCGCTACCTCTCGAAGGCCCTTGCCGACATGCCGCCGGTGGACGACGCCGCGCTCCGCGCCCTGTTCCACGGCCAGGCGGACGGCGTCCGGATCCGGACCATCGTGCTGCTCACCGCCGCGGACGCGGCCCAGCTGCGGGCCCGGCTCGCCGCGGGCGCCGACTTCGCCGCCGAGGCCCGCCGCTCCCTCGACCCCGCCGGCCGGGACGGCAAGGCCCAGTGGCGCACCCGCGGCCAGCTGGACGGGGCGCTGCTGCAGGCCGCCTTCTCCGCCCCGCTGAAGGCGTTCGTGGGGCCCGTCGAGCTCGGCCTGGGCGCCGCGGTGATCCAGGTGCTGGAGCGCACCGTCGGCACCGAGGAGGAGTTCGCCGGCAAGCGCGACGGGCTGCGCCGCTTCGCCGCCGACCAGCTCCGGGGCCACGCCCGCCAGCAGATCCTCGCCAAGCTGCGCCGCGAGGCCGGCGCCGTCGTGGACGAGCCCTTCCTGCGCTCCACCGAGAAGCGCCTGGAGGCGACGCCCGAGGAGGCGGCGCACGCGGTGGCCCGGGTGCACGGCAAGCCGCTGTCCTACGGCGAGATCCTCCCCGAGATCCGCAGGCTGGCCCGAGGCATGGAGGGCGGTCACTTCTCCGGTCCCAGCGTGAAGCTGGAGGTGGCCACCCAGGCGGTGGACGAGCGGGTCCTGGAGGAGGCGGCGGTGGCGGCCGGGCTCGACCGCGGCGGCGAGATCGAGGCGGCGCTCGCGCCCGTCCGGCGCGACGAGATGGTCCGGGCCTACGCCGCCGACCTGCGCGCCCGCGCCCCGAAGCCCACGCCAGCCGAGGTCGAGGCCTACTACGCGTCGAACCGGGCCCGCTTCGAGCGACCGGGAAGGCGCGCCTGCTCCCACCTGCTCACCCGGACCCAGGGGCAGTCGCAGATGGCGCTCCAGCGCATCCGCGACGGCCAGCCCTTCGCCGAGGTGGCCCGGGACCTCTCGATCGACGGCGCCACCGCCGCGAACGGCGGCCGGCTCGGCGACATCCCCGACGACCGGCTCCAGACCCTGTCGCGCGAGGAGCCGGGCCTGGCCGCCGCCATCCGGGAGGCCCGGCCCGGCCAGGTGGCGGGCCCGGTGCGGAGCCGCGCCGGCTGGCACCTGCTGCTGTGCCAGGCCCGGCAGCCGGCGGCGACGCCGCCGCTCGCCGAGCTCTCCCCCGACCTCGCCCGGTTCCTGGAGCGCCAGCGCGGAGACGACGCCGTCCGCGCCCGCATGGCCGCGGCGCGCGCCCTGGCCAAGGTCACGATCGACGAGGCGGCGCTGCAGCGGGCCGCCGCGCGGAAGTGAAGCACCGGAAGTGGAGGAACCCATGAAGCGCCGCCGCCTGCTCACCGCCCTCTCCGCCCTGGCCCTGCTGGCCTGCGCCACGCCGCCCCGGAAGAAGGACGTGGTCTGGCCCGATCCGCCGGAGAAGGCCCGGATCAAGTTCGTCAGCTCCTTCGCCAACGAGGACACCCTCGACGACTCCGGCTGGAACCGCTTCAAGCGGTCGGTGCTCGGCGGGGAGGACCCGGCGCGGCTCCGCCAGCCGATGGGCCTCGCCCTCTCCCCCGACGGCCACCGGATGTACATCGCCGACTTCGCCGCCGGGACGGTCTTCAAGGCCGACCTCCAGGCGAAGCGCTTCGGCTACTTCGCCCCCGACCAGGGCTTCGCCCAGCCCTTTGGCGTCGCGGTGGACGCCCAGGAGCACGTCTACGTCTCCGACTCGGGCGCGAAGACCGTCACCGCCTACGACCCCAAGGGGGAGAAGCTCTGGTCGGTCGGCCGCGTCTTCGAGCGTCCCACCGGGCTGTGCCTCGACCGGGAGGCCGGCCTGCTCTACGTGGTGGACTCCGGGACCCAGGCCTCGCAGAGCCACCGGGTCTGGCAGTACGACCTCAAGGGCACGAGGATCCGCGAGATCGGGAACGGGCGCGGCTCGGAGGACAACCAGTTCCACTTCCCGGTCTACTGCGCGGTGGACGCCGCCGGGAAGCTGTACGTCGGCGACACCATGAACTTCCGGATCGAGGTCTTCGGCCGGGACGGCCAGTACCTGGGGAAGTACGGCGAGAACGGCGACGGCCCGGGGACCTTCTCGCGCATCAAGGGGCTCGATCTCGACGGCTTCGGCAACCTCTACGTCGCCGACGGTGGCCACTCCACGGTGCAGATCTTCAACCGGGAGTGGGACGTGCTGCTGACGTTCGGAGCCTTCGCGCCGTTCGTCGAGTACTTCGACATCCCGAGCTGCGTGGCCATCGACCGGAAGATCAACCGCATCTACGTCTGCAACGAGCACAACGCCCGGATCAACGCCTACGATCTCGTGAACACCACCGCCGCCGACTCGGTCCGGCCCCCGGACCTGCCGCCGGAGGGGGGCGCCCCGGCGGCGCCAGCCCCCGAGGGCCGGCGCTGAGTGGGGCAATTCCGCTGGGTGGCCTGCCCCACGGCTGGGGGGCACCACCCATGTCCCGCAAAAAAACGTCAGTGACCATAAGGCATTGAAGCTGCGGCGCGCTGGCATTCCGGTTGCTTTTGGAGAGCGCGCCCAGGTAACGCCGAATCGTCCTAGCTGGCGAACTGCGCCCTTGGTGGTCCATGGCATGGAGCCGCGGGCTAGCGCGAGGCGGAGGGCCTCGCACGGGAGGTACACCGTAATGAAGAGTCTCCTGAAGACGCTGGCGGTGGTCGCGGTCGCGGTTCCGGCCGTGGCGTTCGCGGCGATCACCGGCAGCAAGCACGACCTGTCGAGCACCAACACCGGCGTAGACGTCCACTCGTCCGGCACGAACCCCACCGACCAGATCTGCATCTTCTGTCACGCGCCCCACAAGGCCGCGAGCCAGGCGCTCATCTGGAACCACACCGCAGGGACCGTGAATGGCTTCTCGGGCGGTCAGACCGTCGCAGGCACGTCGCTTCCCACCGCGGTCCTGCCGCCGTCCAAGGCCTGCCTGAACTGCCACGACGGCACGGTCGCCATCGGCGACGTGAACAGCACCACCACCGCGAACGGCGGGGCGGGTGTCCTCACCGTCACCACCGTCGCCAACCACACTCTTGCCGAGAAGCTCATCGGCTACGCGCTCGTCGGCAACGGGACGAACCTGGACGGGAACCACCCGGTCTCCATTCCGTACGCCGGCGCGATCTACAACGCCAAGGCCAGCGGGGTCTCGTCCGGCAACGCCGCCACCGACTACACCGGCATCACGAATTCCTGCGCCGGCTCGCCGAGCGGCATCTGCATCTCCGCCGCCGGCGGCACGCTCCCGCTGTTCGCGGCCCAGGCCGGGGACACGGGCGGCGTCGAGTGCGGCAGCTGCCACGACGTCCACAACAAGCTCAACAACACCTATTTCCTCCGGGTGACGGCGACCGGCTCGGCGATCTGCCTGGCCTGCCACAAGAAGTAGCGGGTCTAGAGGAGCGCGGGGCGCGCAGCTCGCCCCGCGCTCTTTCCCGTTTCGCGCACCGCCAAAGTCCGTTGGACGCTGTCGGACGAGGTCCCATGGAGCAAGCCTCCCCCATCCGGGAAATCACCGGCCCCGGCGGCACGCTGCCGCTGCGCGCCGGCGACGAGGCCTCGCTCGACCTCCTCATGCTCGTCGAGGGCGAGACCAGCGGCCGTCCCCTCGAGCAGATCCTGGCCCGGTTCGGCCGCTCCCGCAGCACCTACTACGAGAAGCTGCGGCGCTTCCGCGAACAGGGGCTGGAGGGGCTGCTCTCGCGGCCGCCCGGCCCGCGCACCGCCTGGCGCCGCCCCCTCGAGGTGGTCCGCTTCATCGTCACCGCGCGGATGCGCGACCCGGAGCGCGGCGCCGCCGCCATCGCCGAGGAGCTGGACCGCGCCGGCCACGCCGTCAGCGTCCGCAGCGTGGAGCGGACGCTCACCCAGTTCGGCCTGACGCGCCTCCCCCGCTCTGGCGGGCGCGAGGAGCGGAGCAAGTAGGTGGCGCGACGCCTCGCCACCGGCCTCGCCGCGGCGCTGGCCACCGCGCTGCTCCCCGGGATGGCCCGGCCCTCTCCCTTTCCCACGCGCGGCGGCGAGGTCGGCCTGCTCGACGTCCCCACCGCCGAGACCGCCGGCACCGCCGGCGGCCTGGTCGGCGGCGAGCTGCGGCTGGACCGGATGCCGGGCCAGCCCACCGCCTTCGGCCCCCTGCCCCTCTCGCTGGTCTTCGGCCTCTCCGACCGCCTGGACGGCGGCCTGGCGATGCGCGAGGGCGGCGAGCCGGGCGACCGGGTGCCGGCCCTCCTGGTCTTCTCGGCCGCCACCAAGCTCCGGCTGGTGCGGGCCTCCGGCCTGTGGCCGGCGCTCGCGGCCAGCGTCACCCTCGACTCGTTCAACCTCGGCGGCGTCCTCGGCGGCCGGCTGGTGGCCTCGACCGCGGACATCGGCCGCCTGCGCTTCGCCGCCTTCGCCGGGGCCGAGGGGCACGGCCCGCGCCCGCTGGCCGTCGGCCCCACCGCCGGCCTGGCGGTCTCGGTGATCCACCGCAGCGACCTGGCGACGGTGCTGGAGGCCACCACCTCGCCCCGCGGCCCGCTGGTCGCAGGCGCCTTTCGCTGGTCGGTCACGCCCAAGGTGGGCGTGTCGCTCGGCCTCTCCTGGCTCCCGAACGAGGGCGGCTTCCGGGTGAGCCTCGGCTTCGGCCTGGCCGCGGTCCCCACCCGCCGGGTCCGCCCGATCGCCCGCCCCCCCGAGGCGCCGGTCCCCGCCCCCGCCGTCCCGACCGGCCCGACCTTCCTCGACGACCGGCCCCACTTCCGCTTGCGCGTC
>JAJZTO010000045.1 GCA_021848865.1 Myxococcales bacterium | reverse complement strand
TCGCCGGCCTGGTGCTGGTGGCGACCGGCGCGCGGCTGCGGGTCGCGCCGGCGGTCCTCGAGGCCACCGCCGACCCGGCCGCCATGGCCCGGGCGGCCCAGGCGATGGTCGAGAACTCCTTCGCCCCGGGGGCGAGCGCCGCCCTGGTGGCGCCCTTCGTGGAGCGGCTGCGCGCCACCGCCCCCGGCGTGGCCCACGACGACTTCGCCGCCTGCGACGGCTTCGACGTCATGGCGCGGCTCGGCGAGGTGGCCGCCCCGGCGCTGGTCGTCTGCGGCGAGGAGGACCGGCTCACCCCGCCCAAGTACGCCGAGTTCCTCCACGCCCGGCTGCGGGGATCGCGGCTGCTGCGCCTCCCCGCCGCCGGCCACATGGTGGCCATCGAGGCGGCCGGGCCGGTGGTCGAGGCGGTGGGGGCGTTCCTGCGGGAGCTCCCGGCGCCGCCCGTCAGCGGTTGATGTGGACCACCCGGGCGGGCGGGAAGCCGTTGAAGTGGGTGGCCGAGGCGTGGCTGTAGGCGCCGATGTTGGTGCTGTAGAGGAGGTCGCCCAGCTTCAGGTCGCCGGGGAGCTCCTCGGTCATCGACACCACGTCCAGCGCGTCGCAGGTCGGGCCGAAGACCGAGCAGACCTGGCGGGGGCCGCCCTTGAAGGCCTGGAAGTGGTACTGGCAGTGGTCGAAGACCACGCCCGAGAAGGTGTGGTAGACGCCGTCATCGATGTAGTAGCAGAGCTTCCCGTCGCGGACCGCCTTGCCGATGACGGTGGAGATGGCGGTCCCGGCGGTGGCCACCATGAAGCGGCCGGGCTCGGCCAGGATCTGGACCTCCGGCGGGAAGAGCCGGTCCAGCTCCCGGTTCAGGATCTTCGCCAGCTCGCGGAACGGCTTCACCGTCTCGTCGTACGGCGCCGGGAAGCCGCCGCCGATGTCGAGCAGGTTCATCTTGTCGTAGCCGCGCTCCCTCGCCTCCTCGAAGACGTGGGCGGCCAGCGCGATGGCCTGCACGAAGTTCTGGAAGTTGGTGGTCTGGCTCCCGACGTGGAAGGAGATCCCCTCCACGGTGAGGCCGGCGTCCCGGGCCGCCAGGATCAGGTCCACCGCCTCCCCCGGCGCGGCGCCGAACTTGGAGGAGAGCTCCACCATGGCCCCGGTGTTCGGGACCCGGAGCCGCAGCGCCACCCCGGCGTGCGGCGCGTGGGCCTTGATCTTCCCGATCTCCTCGAGGTTGTCGTAGGTGACGAGCGGCTTGTACCGGTTCAGCGCCCGGAGCGTCTCGTTCGCCTTGATGGGGTTGGCGTAGATGATCTTGTCCCAGATCCAGTCCTGCCGCTCCTTCTCCGGGAGATCCTTGATGCAGTCGTAGACGATCATGAACTCCGGCAGCGAGGCGACGTCGAAGCTGGCGCCGGCCTGGTACAGCGTCCGGATGATGGCCGGGTCGGAGTTGGCCTTCACCGCGTAGTAGGCCTGGACCCGCGGCAGGTACCGCTGGAAGGTCCGGTAGTTCCTCCGCAGCGCGTCGTGGTCCACGACGAACAGCGGGGTCCCGTGCTCCCGGGCCAGCTGCTTCAGCCGAGCCTTGGTGGCCATGCGCGTCTCCTCCCCGGGTGCCGCGCCGTCAGTCGCCGTCGGTGATGAGGAAGTTCTTGAACTGCCACGGATCGGTCGGGTCGACCGCCGGGTTGTTGTGGCCCTTGAAGGCGTTGGTGTAGTGCTTGAGCGGCGTCCAGTCCGAGGCCTTGGAGATCCACTTGCCCAGGTAGGGCTTGGCGATCTTCAGGATCTCGTCGTGCGGCAGGTCGTCGGGGACGAGGACCCCGCGGTCCGGGTTCCGGATCATCCAGCTCACCGCCGCCACCACCGAGATCGCCACCTGCATGGTGGTGGCGTTCTGGTGCGGCACCAGCCGCCGCGACTCCTCGATGGAGAGGTCGCTGCCGACCCACCAGGAGTTGTAGGGGTGGCCCATGATCAGCGCCCCGAGGATGTCGGCCCCGGCGGTGATCTCGTCGTTCATGATGCGCTGCCGCTCCGGCAGCTGGTAGTCGTAGCCGCGCAGCTCGTTGAGCGAGGCGATGGCCACGTCGGCGGGGCAGTAGGCGTAGTGCACCGTGGGCCGGTAGACCGCCTTGCCCTCCTGCCACACCGTCAGCCTGTCGGAGATGGTGAAGGCCTCGCCGTGCCGGACCACCATGCCGTGGATGCGGTAGTTGGGCACCCAGGAGACCACCCAGGTGTTGATGCCCATCCGCGCCAGGCAGATCTGGTTCCTCGGCCCGTCGGCGTGCTCGAAGGCCAGGGCCGGCAGCTCCTTCTCGTGGGTGCCCCAGCCCATCTCCGCGGTGGTGGTGCCCTCCTCGCGGAAGCCCTCCACGCTCCAGGTGTTCACGAACTCGTCCACCCGCTTGGGCTGGTCGGTGATCTGGGTGTCCCGCTCGCTGCAGTGGATCACCTTGACGCCCAGCTTCCAGGCCAGCTCGTTGAAGACCCGCCCGGCGGCGAGCCGGGTGATCTCCTCGGCGGCCGCGCCGGTGAACTTGCCGTCGGCCACCGCCCGCCGGGCGATGTCGAGCAGCCCCTGCTTGGTGAAGTGGGAGATGAGGCCGGGGTTGGCGCCGTGCTCCAGCACCGCGGTGGGGCCGGGCTCGCTCCAGCGCGCCTTCAGGCGCCGCAGGTTCATGTGGCGCCAGTAGAGGGTCCGCTCGGTGGGGTGCTTGTCCTCGGCTCCCTCGTAGGGGTCCCACACCTCGACCGAGGTGTTCACGTACAGGACGCCCCGGTCGTGGCACCACTGGAGGATCTCGCAGGCGTCGATGTTCCAGGCGAGGTCCACGAGCACGTCGCCGGCCCCCAGGTGCTTCCCGAGCAACTCCGCCATGTTGTCCCGGGTGACCCGCTTGCGGGCGAACTTCACGCCCTTCTTGAGCCAGGGCTTCAGGATCTCGCGGCGATCCTCGAAGTCCATCACCGTGACGTTCTTCGCGGGGACGCGGACGTGCTTCATCAGGATGGGCAGGGTGCACTGTGCCACCGCCCCGTACCCCACGAAGAGGATGCGCTTGCCGAAGTCGATCATGTCGCCGGAATCCTCGCCGGGCGCCCGCGGGATGCGAGGCCGCGCCGGGCGCGCATCCTATCCGGTCGGCACCCGGCCAGGCACGCAGATTCGGCCTCGGGGTGCGGTAGGATGGCGCCCTCACGCTCGGCGGCCCCGCCGCCCGCACCCGGAGGGAACATGAAGGCCACCAGGACCATCGCCCGAAGCCTGCTCCTCCTCGCCCTCCTCGCCCCGGCCCTGTCGGCGGCGGGGGGCACCAAGGAGGGCAAGGCCAAGAAGCCCCGGCTCGCCATCCTGGACTTCCCGGCGGCCTCCGGCGCCTGGTCCTGCAGCGGCTGGTCGAACAACGAGGGGCGGATGTCCAACGTCCTGCGCGAGCTCTTCACCACCGAGATCTCCGAGCGCTCCCACGGCAAGCTCCGGCTGGTGGAGCGGGCCAGGCTGGCGGAGCTGCGCCAGGAGCTGAAGTTCCAGCAGAGCGGCGAGGTGGATCCGGCCTCGGTCCAGCAGGCCGGCAAGCTGCTCGGCGCCCGCTACGTGCTCACCGGGAAGATCACCCGGTTCGCCTGCAAGATCAGCGACACCTCCAGCGGCTGGGGGATCGGGGCGCTGGTGGGCAAGGTCACCGGCAGCGGCCTGGCCGGCGCGGTGGCGGGCAGCGCCCACCTGAAGCACGTGAACTTCTCCGGCCGGCTCGACGCCCGGCTCATCGAGGTGGAGACCGGGGAGATCCTGGTCACCTTCAAGGACGAGAACGAGACCGGCGACACCTCGGCCAAGGTGGCGGGCGGCGGCAGCGAGGTCCAGTACGACGACGAGCTGGCCAGCAAGGTCTTCGAGCCCATGGTCCAGAAGATGGCCTCCAAGGTGGTGAGGAAGACGGTCCAGGCCTCCGAGGACGAGGATGACTAGGGCGAGGCGGGGCGGTACCGGCGCCGCCCCGTCCCCGGGGGCGCCATGATCGCGACCGGGCCGGCGCTGGCCCTCCTGCTCGCCGCGGGGGCGCCGCCGCTGAAGATCGTCACCCTGCAGCTGGAGGGGGCGGGCGCGCCGGCGGCGGCGGTGGAGTCGGCCTCCCTGCTCGTGCCCACCGAGATCCGGCGGGCGCGGCCGGAGGCGCAGGTGACGTCGTCGGAGGACGTCCGCGCCCTCCTCACCCTGCAGAAGAACCGGGCCGTGCTGGGCGCCTGCGGCCCCGACGCCGGCTGCCTCGGCGACGTCGGCGGGGCGCTGGGGGCCGACGAGGTGGTGGGCGGGCGGCTCGGGCTCCTGGGCGGCACCTGGGTGCTGGAGCTCCGCCGCGTCGACGTGCGCGGATCGCGCAACCTGGCCTCGGCGACGCGCGCGGTGCGGAGCGCCGAGGCCCTGGTGGAGGCGGTCCGCTCGGCGGCGGCGGAGCTGTACGGCGCGACCCCGGCCGGCGCGCCGGCCGCGGCCGCGGGGGCCGGCGACGGGACCGCCGGCGCCACCGCGCCCATCCTGCCGGCGGTGCGCTCGGCCCGGCCCGACGACGAGGCCCTGCCCCGGCCCCGCCTCGGCGAGGAGGAGCTGGACTTCATCCCCATCCGCTACCGGGGGACGCGGCACCGCGCCGTCTACGACCTGGTGCGGCGGCTCCTGGCCGAGGCCCAGGTCCCGGTGGACGTGGAGCGGCTCGGGGACGACGAGGAGCTGCGCCTGCGCAGCGCCTGGCTGGCCATCGAGCGGGGGCGGCGCCTGCGCTTCCGCATCCGGGTGGACGGCCGGGTGCTCCTCGACGTGGACCGGGAAGCCTGCCGCGACACCGGCTGCGCCGAGACCGACACGGTCAGCGAGGGCGAGCGGAAGCTGGCCACCGACCTCTACGCGCTGATCCGCGCCCCGGTGGAGCGCGGGGGCTTCTGACCCGCCCCGCCCTCCGCGAAGCCCGGGCCGCGCGGCGCTCGACCTGCGCGGCCCGGCGGGCTACAAAAGGAGGTCGGCCGAAATCCCCGGAGCCCCGCCGCCATGAAGATCCGATACGACCTGAAGCCCCGCTCGGCGCGACGCAGCGAGCCCTTCCGCCCCCAGGGACCGCTCTCCTTCGGGCAGCTGCGCACCGACCACATGTTCCTGATGGACTGGGCCGACGGGGCCTGGAGCGACCCGCGCATCGTCCCCTACGGCCCCTTCTCGCTGGCCCCGGGCGCGGTGGTGCTCCACTACAGCCAGGAGATCTTCGAGGGGGCCAAGGCCTTCCTCCACCCCGACGGGGAGATCTACGCCTTCCGCATCGACAAGAACGCCGCCCGGCTGAACCGGTCCGCGGAGGGGCTGTGCATGCCCCCCATCCCCCCGGCCGACCAGGTCCAGGCCATCCTGGCGCTGCTGGACGTGGAGCGGCTCTGGTTCCCGCAGCAGGAGGGGGCCTCGCTCTACATCCGCCCCTTCATGATCGCCACCCAGGATTCGCTGGGGGTGAAGCCCTCCGACCGCTACCTGTACTGCGTCTTCGTCTCCCCGAGCGGCCCCTACTACCCGGCCGGCTTCCAGGAGCCGGTGAAGCTGCTCGTCACCCGGCGCTTCCACCGGGCCGCCCCCGGCGGCACCGGCGCCATGAAGACCGGCGGGAACTACGCCGCCTCGCTGATGGCCGGCGAGGTGGCCCACCGGCTCGGCGCCTCCCAGGTGCTCTACCTCGACACCGCCGACCGCCACATCGAGGAGGCGGGGGCGATGAACCACTACCACGTCACCCGCGACGGCCGGCTGGTCATCCCGACCTTCACCGACACCATCCTGCGGTCGGTGACCTCGGAGTCGGTGCTGGAGCTGGGGAAGGCGGCGCTGGGGGTGGAGACGGTCCAGGAGCGCATCCCCTTCGAGCCCTTCCTGGCCGGGCTCCGCGACGGCTCCATCGCCGAGGCCGGCGGCTTCGGCACCGCGGCGGTGGTCTCGGCGGTCGGCGCCTACGTCTTCGAGGACGGGAGCGAGGTGAAGGTGGGCGCGGGCGGCATCGGCGAGCACACCCGCCGGGTCTACGACGTGCTCACCGGGCTCCAGCGGGGCGCCCGCCCGGCGCCGAAGGGCTGGCTGTTCCAGGCGCCGCGGGTGGCCTAGCCGGTCCGGGGACGCCCCTGCTCCGGCCGGGCCACCCGGTCCACGAAGCGGGCGATCGCGGCGACGACCGCCTCCGGCTGGTCCCGGTGGGCGGAGTGGCCGCAGGCGTCGAGCGGGAGCAGCTCGGTGCCGGGCACGGCCGCGGCGATCTTCTCGACCTGCGCCATGGTGCCGTACTCGTCCTGGCGCCCCTGGATGGCCAGCACCGGGCAGGAGACGCGCGGCAGCAGCGCCTCGATGTTCCAGGAGCGGAACGCGGGGTCGAGCCAGACGCGGTTCCAGCCCCAGAAGGCCCCGTCCACGTCCTGGTGGTGGCGGGCCAGGCGGGCGCGCAGGTCGGTGGCCTCGAAGGCCACCCTGGCGGCGGCGATGCTCCTCACCGAGATCTCCTCCACCAGCACGTGGGGCGAGAGCAGCACCAGCCCCGCCACCGGCCGCCCGCTCGCGGCCGCGTGGATCAAGGCGATCGATCCCCCGTCGCTGTGGCCGACGAGGATGGGCCGGTCCACCTGGAGGCGGTCGAGCAGCTCCGGCAGGGTGGAGAGCGCCTCGTCGTGCATGAAGCGCACCGGCCGGTCGCCGGGGAGCGGGTCGGAGCCGCCGTAGCCCCAGCGCGAGTAGACCAGCGCCCCGCAGCCGGTGGCGGCGGCGACGCGGGCGGGGAAGTCGCGCCACAGCGAGACCGACCCCAGCCCCTCGTGCAGGAAGACCAGCTCGGGCCGGCCCGGGCGGGCGGGCCGGAGGCGGACGTACTCCAGGCGGTGGCCGCCGGCGAGGACCGAGGGCATCCCTAGACTCCCAGGTGCTGCAGGAGGATCTCCGGGCGGGCGCGCAGCGTGGGGCCGTCCCCCTCGAACACCACTTGGCCCTTCACCAGGATCACGTTGCGGTCGGAGATGGCGGTCACGGCGGCGTGGTTCTTGTCCACGATCAGCGTGGCGATGCCGTGCGCGCGGATCTCGCGGATGATGCGCCAGATCTCCCGGGCCACGTGCGGCGCCAGCCCCTCGGTGGCCTCGTCGAGGATGAGGAGGTCGGGGTTGGTCATCAGGGCGCGGCCGATGGTGAGCATCTGCTGCTCGCCGCCGGAGAGCTGCCACCCCCCGTGCCGGAGCCGCTGGGCGAGCCGCGGGAAGGTCTCGAGGACCCGCTGGCAGGTCCAGTCGCAGCGCCCCTCGACCCCCGGGCGAGCCGCCATCGTGAGGTTTTCCCGCACCGAGAGGTTGGGGAAGATGCCACGCCCCTCCGGGACGTAGGCGATGCCCCGCCGGGCGATCCGCCAGGGCTCGACCCCGGTCACGAGCTCCCCGCGCACCCAGACCCCGCCGTAGCGCGGCTTCACCAGCCCGAGCATCGACTTCAGCAGCGTGGTCTTCCCCATGCCGTTGCGGCCCATGAGCCCGACGGTCTCGCCGCGGGCCACGCGGAAGTCCACGCCGCGCAGCACGTGGCTGGCGCCGTAGTAGGTCTGCAGCTCGCGGGCCTCGAGGAGCGCGCCGGTCACGCGGACCTCCCGCCGGACCCCGCGGGGCGCGCCGCGGCGCCGCCCTCGGCTCCGGGCGGCCCGTCGTCGTCGCCCAGGTAGGCCTGGCGCACCGCCGGGCTGGCGCGGATCTGGGCCGGGGGGCCGCTCTCCAGCACCTGGCCGTTCACCATCACGGTGATGACGTCGGCCACCGCGAAGACCGCGTCCATGTCGTGCTCCACGAGCAGCATGGCGTGGTCGGGCCCGAGCTTCTGGAGCAGCTCCACCATGCGGTGGGCCTCGTCGGCCCCCATCCCGGCCAGCGGCTCGTCGAGGAGCAGCACCTCGGGCGCGGTGGCCAGCACCATGGCGATCTCGAGCTGGCGCTGGGCGCCGTGGGAGAGCGAGGCGGCCGGCTGGTCGGCCACCGCCGCCAGCCCCGCCGCCTCCAGCGCCGCCTCCGCCGCCCGGCGCACCGCCGGGACCGCCTGGGCGTCGGAGAAGATGCGCCAGGGGCGCGGCTGGCGGGACTGGGCCGCGAGCCGGCAGTTCTCGTAGGCGGTGAAGGGGCCGAAGATGTTGGTCTTCTGGTAGCTGCGCCCGATGCCGAGGCGGGAGCGCTGGTGCGGGCCGAGCCGGGTGATGTCCCGGTCGCGGTAGAGGATGCGGCCGCTCGACACCGGCAGGTCGCCGGAGAGCAGGTTGATGAGGGTGGACTTGCCGGCGCCGTTGGGGCCGAGCAGCGCGTGGACCTGGCCCTTGCGCAGATCCAGGGAGACGGCGCTGTTGGCGGTGAGGCCGCCGAAGCGCTTGGTGAGGGCCCGGGTGGCGAGCAGGGGCTCAGACATGGAACGGCCCCTCGGGGCGCGGCGGCCGCAGCCGGGCCGGGAGGCTGGCGAGCCCGCCCGGGAGGAAGACCACCAGCAGGATGATGGCCAGGCCGAAGGGGAGCTGCCAGTGGATGGTGAGGGCCTGGAACAGCTCCTGCATCGCCACGAAGACGAAGGCGCCGGCCACGCCGCCGGTGAGGCTCCCCAGCCCGCCGAGGATGAGCATGAGGAGGACGTTGCCCGACTGGTGCCAGCCGAACAGCTCCGGGTTCACGAAGCCGAACTGGGCGGCGGAGAGGTAGCCGGCGAGCCCCCCCAGCGCCCCGGCGATGGTGAAGCTCGCCAGCTTGTAGCGCAGCACCGGGAAGCCCAGCGACTGCATCCGGTGCTCGTTGCTCTTGATGCCGCGCAGCGCGTGGCCCAGGGGGGAGCGCAGCAGGAGCCGGAGGAAGGCGTAGGTCAGCAACAGCACCACCAGCACGAAGTAGTAGGCGTGGACCGAGTTCCCCAGGTCGAAGGGGGTGAAGCCCCGGACCGAGGCGTCGGGCCTGAAGGAGATGCTGATGCCGTCCGAGCCCCGGCCGAGATCGGTGTCGTGGAAGAGGAAGTGGAACATCTGGGCGAAGGCCAGCGTCACCATCAGGAAGTAGACGCCCTTCACCCGCACCACGAAGAAGCCCACCGCCAGGGAGGCCAGCCCGGCGGCGAGGACCGCCTCCGCCAGCGTGACCCAGAGGCTGGCCGGGTCGTAGCGAGGCGCGGCCAGCGCCAGGGTGTAGGCGCCGATGCCGTAGGAGGCGGCGTGGCCCAGCGACACCAGGCCGGTGTAGCCCACCAGCAGGTCCAGGCTCATCGCGAAGATGGCCAGGATCATCACCTTGGTGACCAGCTCGGTGTAGTAGGCCGAGCCGGCCAGCGGGACGGCCGCCAGCAGGAGCAGCGACAGGGCCAGGGTCAGGCGCTTGCGGTTCACGCGAGGTCCGGTCAGGTCCGCTTGACGAGCCCCTCGGGCCGCCACAGGAGGATCACCGCCATGAGCAGGTACACGAGGAGGCCGGAGATGGAGGGCAGGAACACCTTGCCGAAGGTGTCCACCAGCCCGATGAGCAGCGCCGCCAGCAGCGCGCCCCAGACCGAGCCGATGCCGCCGATCACCACCACCACGAAGCAGATGATGAGCACCTGGGTCCCCATCCCCGGGTAGACCGACGAGGCCGGCGCCGCGATCATCCCCGCCAGCGCGGCCAGGGCCACGCCCAAGGCGAAGACCAGCCGGTAGACCAGGTTGATGTTGAGCCCCAGCGACTGGACCATCTCCCGGTTGGAGGAGCCGGCCCGGATCATCATCCCCACCCGGGTGCGCTGGATGAGCAGGTAGAGGCCGCCGGCCAGCACCAGGCAGACGCCGGACATGAAGAGCCGGTAGACCGGGTAGGAGAGGGTGTCGGTGAGGGGGATGGACGCGGACAGGGCGGCCGGCACCGCCACGCCGTGGACGTCGTTGCCCAGGATCAGGCTGCGCAGCTCCTCGAACACCAGGATCAGGCCGTAGGTGAGCAGCACCTGCTCCAGGTGCTCGCGCCTGTAGAACCGGCTGAAGAGCGCCCACTCCAGGAAGAGCCCCAGCGCCACCGCGAGCACGGTGCCGAGGAGGACGGCCCAGAGCAGGCTCCCGGTGAGGGAGGCGAGCGAGAAGGCCAGGTAGGCCCCGATCATGTAGAAGCTGCCGTGGGCCAGGTTGATGATGCCCATGATGCCGAAGATCAGCGTCAGCCCGCTCGCCACCAGGAACAGCAGCAGGCCGTACTGGACGGCGTTCAGCAGCTGGATGAGCAGCGAGTAGAAGTCCACGCGGGAGGACCGGCGAGGGGGCCGCGCGCGGGCGGGAGGAGGAGCCCCGCCCGCGCGCGACCGGCGCTACATCTTGCAGCCGCGGCCCGGATCGGCCAGCGCCGGGGAGGCGACGCCGATGACCTTGTTCTCCTTCCCCTCGACCTTGCGGAGATAGATGTTGTTCACCGGGTTGTGGGAGCGGGAGAGGGTCAAGGGGCCCCGCGGGCTGTCGAGCTTCGCGTGCTCCATGGCGGCGATGAGCGCCTTGCGCCTGGAGATGTCGCCCTTCACCGCCTCGACCCCGGCCGCGAGCAGCTGGCCGCTGTCGTAGCCCTGGACCGAGAAGACGTCCGGCTCCGAGCCGTAGGCCTTCAGGTAGGCGGCCCGGAAGGCCTTGTCCTTCGGGTTGTCGAGGCCGTCGCCGTAGTGCAGCGTGGTGAGGATGCCCTGGGCCGCCTCGCCCTGGCCCTCCAGCGTGCCGTCGGTGAGGAAGCCGGGGCCGTAGAGCGGGATGTGGGCCTTCAGGCCCGCCGCCGCGTAGTCCTTCACGTACTTCACGGCGCCGCCGCCCGAGAAGAAGGAGTAGACCATGTCGGGCTTCAGGGCCGCGATCTCGGTGAGGTAGCTCTGGAACTCCACCTGCGGGAAGGGCAGGGCCATCATCTTCAGCACCTTGCCGCCGCCGGCCTCGAAGGCCTCCTTGAAGGCGTCCACCGACTCCTGGCCGGCCGCGTACTTCCAGGTGAAGGTCACCGCGGTCTTCTTGCCCTCGCGCAGCGCCTCCTTGCCCATGGCGTAGCCCGACTGCCACATGGTGAAGGAGGTGCGGAAGATGTTGGGCGCGCACAGCGGGCCGGTGATGTCGCCGGCGCCGGCGTTGGGGACGATGAGCAGGGTGCCGGTGTCCTTCGCCATCTTCGCCATGGCCAGGGCCACGCCGGAGTGGACGGTGCCGACCAGCACGTCCACCTTGTCCCGCTTGATGAGCTTGTTGGCGTTGTCCGGCGCCTTGGCGGGGTCGGACTCGTCGTCCACGGTGAAGTACTCGATCTCGCGGCCGCCGAGCTTGCCGCCGTGCTCGGCGATGGCGAGCTTGAAGCCGTTGGTGATGTTCACGCCGAGCGAGGTGTAGGTGCCGCTGTAGGGGAGCATGAGCCCGACCTTGATCTTGGGCTGGTCGGCCCGGGCCGCGGCGGCCGGCAGCAGCAGCAGCGCCGCGGCGGCGCCGAGGATCCGGCGGAGGGTGAGGTGGGGACGCGTCACGTGGAGCTCCTCTCTCGGGGGGTGGGGTGCAGCGTGGTACGGGGGCGTCGCCGACGGTACCGTGCCGGGCCCGTGCGCTTCACGACGCATCGCATTGGCACACTCATTCGGGGCGTCTAGCGCAGCCTGAACCGCTGGATCTTCCCGGTGGCGGTCTTGGGCAGCTCGGCGACGAAGTGGATCTGGCGGGGGAACTTGTAGGGGGCGAGGTGGCCCTTGCAGAAGGCCATGAGCTCCGCGGCCAGCTCCGGCGATCCGGCCACGCCGTCCCGCAGGACCACCCAGGCCTCCGGCTTCACCAGCCCGGCCGCGTCGGGGCGGCCCACCACCGCCGCCTCCAGCACCGCCCGGTGGCTCACCAGCCGCGACTCGATCTCGATGGGGGAGCACCAGATCCCGCCCACCTTGAGCATGTCGTCAGATCGG
>JAJZTO010000044.1 GCA_021848865.1 Myxococcales bacterium | reverse complement strand
GCCGCCGACCTTCTCGAGCTCCGGGGCGTTCCGGGCCAGCACCTCCTCGGCGCGCTTCCGCTCGCCCTGGAGGTAGTAGGTCCGGGTCCGATCGCCGGCGCCCAGCCCCGCGAGCCGTTCCTCCTCCGCCATCCCGGCGCGCGCCCGCTCGCCGAGGGCGTCGTAGGCGCAGCGCTCGGCGCTGAGCAGCCGCCGGCGCAGCGCCGGATCGCGCGCGGCGGCCTCCGCCTCCCGGCGGGCCGCGTCGGCGGCCTCCGCCCCCGCGAGCAGCTCCCGCTCCGCCGGCGAGAGCTCCTCGCGCTTGCGCTGGCGCGCCCGGCGCAGGCGGACCTCGCGGTCGATCCGGGCCCGCTGCAGCTGCGTGGCCTCGGGCGGGGTGCGGTCGGCGATCTCCTTCAAGGTGCGAAGCTCCTCGGCCCTCCACCGCTGCTCCAGCCTGAAGCGCTGCCGGCACTCTGCGAGGAACCGCTCGTAGGGCGCGTTCTGCCGGCCGACCTCGGCCGGGGAGAGCCCCTGCTCGCGGAAGATGCGGGCGCGCTGCTTCAGGGCGGAGAGCTCCGGCGCGCAGAACTGCGCCTCGGTCGTCGGCGGCGAGGGGTCGGCCGCGGACCGGGCGGCGGCGAGGGCCAGGGCGATGGAGAGCAGGCGTCGCATCGGGCCGGTGTTCTAGCACGGGCGGGGTCGCCGCCGGGCGCGGGTCGCGGTAGAAAGCGCCATGGCCACCCTCCGCCCCTTCCGCGCCCTGCGCCCCGCTCCCGCCGACGCCCTGCGCGTCGCCGCGCCCCCCTACGACGTCGTCAGCACCGCCGAGGCGCGCGAGCTGGCCCGCGGGAACCCCGACAGCTTCCTCCACGTCTCGCGCCCCGAGATCGACCTGCCGCCGGGGACCGACGAGCACGCCGACGAGGTCTACGCCCAGGGCGCGAAGGCGCTGGCCGGCTTCCGGTCCCGCGGCCTGCTCCGGCCCGAGGGGGGGCCGCGCTTCTACGTCTACGCCCAGCGGATGGGGCCGCACCGGCAGACCGGGCTGGTGGCCTGCGCCTCGGTGGAGGAGTACCAGGCCGACCTCATCAAGAAGCACGAGAAGACGCGGGCCGACAAGGAGGACGACCGGACGCGCCACATCGACGCCCTCTCGGCCCACGACGAGCCGGTGTTCCTCACCTACCGGGCCAGCGCCGCCGTCGACGCCGAGATCGAGGCGGTGAAGAGCGCCGCCCCCGAGTACGACCTCACCACCGCCGACGGCGTCGAGCACAGGCTGTGGGTGGCGCCGGAGGCGGCCGGCGCGCGCATCGAGGCGCTCTTCCGGGCGGTGCCGGCGCTCTACGTCGCCGACGGCCACCACCGCTCGGCGGCGGCGGCCCGGGTCCACGCCCGGCGGCAGGGGAAGCCGGGCGACCACGGGGCCTTCCTGGCGGTGGTCTTCCCGCACGACCAGATGCAGATCCTGGCCTACAACCGGGTGGTGCGCGACCGGAAGGGGCGCAAGCCCGAGGAGCTGCTCGCCGAGCTCCGCAAGGCGATGGAGCTGTCCCCCGCCGACCGGCCCGAGCCGGCGGCGCCGCTCTCCTTCGGGGTCTACGCCGGCGGCCGCTGGTGGAGCGCCCGGGTGCGCCCCGGGAGCTACGACGCGAAGGACCCGGTCGCCTCGCTCGACTGCTCGCTGTGCCAGGACCAGATCCTGGCGCCGATCTTCGGCGTCCAGGACCCGCGGCGCGACAAGGACGTGGACTTCGTCGGCGGGATCCGCGGCGCCAAGGAGCTGGAGAGGCGGGTGGACCGAGAGGGCTGGTCGATGGCCTTCCACCTCTTCCCGACGCGGGTGGAACAGGTGATGGCCGTCTCCGACGCCGGGCTCATCATGCCGCCGAAGAGCACCTGGTTCGAGCCCAAGCTGCGCTCCGGGCTGTTCGTGCACGCGTTCTAGAGGGCGGCGCCACCGGAGGCGCGCTCCGCGGTCCCGGCGACCCGCGGCTCAAGCGTGCCGCCGAGCACGGCGAGACGCCAGCTCCTGCTTCATCTGCGGGTAGCGCGTCTCGCGGAACTTGGCCGGGAGCCGGTCGTCGTCGGCCCCCACCGCCTCGAAGGGATCCACGCCGTGCTTGGCGTGGACCTGACGGCCGTCGCGGTCCTCGAGGCAGAAGGTGAAGATCCGCTCGTTCAGCGTCAGCGCTACCCGGATGCGCTCCGAGTCGATCACGTCGCGGATGAACTCGCGGAGGCAGATGACCGAGAGGCGCAGCTGCTTGAGCGCCGCCGGTGAGTCGTAGCCGGGAAGCGTCATGGCGTTGTGGACGCGGCTCTCCATGACCTGGACGGGGTGCATGATCCGGAACAGCGGACCCGTGGCCCTCCTGGTCGCGTCGAGGATCTCGGCAGGGATGGCCAGGCGTTGCACCTCCTCGGCGCGCAGCCCGAGCGGCGATTCCAGGAAGTCGATGGTGCGCTTGATGCCGTCGTCGTCGACGAATGTCACCACTCCGGTGTTGGGCGTGTGGTCGTCCATGGTCGCGATCCTGGACGTTCCGCCGAGCCGATCGGCGCAGATCCGGACCGCCCGCACGTCGCCGCAGAAGTCGATGTCCTTGCTGGTGAAGGGCGCCTCGCGGTTGATGGCCGGGACCCTGGACGCGTACAGCTCGGCCCAGAAGTTCACGGCTTGGCCGCCCACCAGCACGACCAGGTCGGCGATCCGCTCCAGCCGGCTCAGGATCGGCTTGACGTCGGCGAACGCGAGCGGCGGCGGCCGCTCAGCAGAGGGCTTTGGCCTTCTCGAGGACAAGGCGGACCTTCACACCCGAAAAGAGCCCGTTCTCCTGCCGCAACTGCTCCCGGCTCTTCTTGCCCGCCTTCAGCGCGCGCTCGTCGGCCTGGCGGCTCTTCCGCTTCTCAGCGGCCCGCTTCTCGAACAGCCCCTTCTCGACTCGCACGCCCTTCATGTCCCCTAGAACTTAACGCAGCCCGTCAGTTCCGTCGACCCTGCCACCTGCCTCCGTCCTCTCGCCACCGTCACCCACCGCCTACTTCCCGCATCAACTGCCACCACCCTCAACACTCACTGACCCTGAGAATCACCCTCTCTGCAGATCACCGCCCCGCCGTCCATCATTGGAATCTCCCTCAGAGTGCCAGCAACCCGATCCCCCGATCCCACATAGTGGTAGGGAGCGGGGGATCGGGCTGCTGGCACCCGGCCTGACGCACGTTCCGTCAACACCCGGCGGCGGGGCGGGGCGCTGCCAGAGCGCGAGGTTGCGCCTGCGTCGCCGACACCAACCGTGTCGCTGCGCGTGTTGCCCTGCATGCTGAATCCGGGCGACGTGGTGCGACTACGCCCCACCAACCACAGGGTTGGGCCGAAGTGCGAGGACTCAAGGTGTATAGTGTTCTGCGGGTGAGCATGGGTCCCGGCAACCGGCCTCGTTTCCTCCTGGCGTCCATCACGGCGCCACTTCCGGCGGTTCTCGCGCTCGTGGGTCTCTGCGTTGCCGCGGTCTGGTTTCCGGAACTCCCAAGGGAGGGTGTGCCAGTCGACAATGCCCCCGTCAGGGCGGCGGGCGTCGTGCTCATGCTCTCCCCGCTGCTCTACGTGGTCACGGCCGCGCTCTTCTTCGGGATCACCAAGGCCGTTGCCGCTCTCCGCATCCTGTCGAGACGGAACCTTCTCGCGCTGGCCGGCGCGAGTTCCCTCGGGCTTGGGACCTGGGCGGCCGGCGACCGACAATTCGGCTGGCACGATTCCTTGGTAGCGCTCGCAGTCTTCGGAACCCTGGCCTTCGGATTCCTGACGTCGGTTGCTTTCACCTGGTGGTGGGTAGGCCACCTTTCTCGGGCGGGCCCGTCGCCAAGCGCAGAAGCCCGCGGACTTCCGTAGACGCAGCGAGGGTCCCCTGATGCGGCGCATCGCGTTCCTCGGCGCACTGTTCCTCGCGGCGTGCTCTCGGACCACCACGGACCAGAGGGAGGCCTACTACGCGGTATTGCGGTCCGAGGTGCCGGCCACGGCAGCCGTGAAGAACGCTCTGCTCCGTGAGAATCGGCACCTGCTCGTCTTCCACGAGTACGAGAGCTACCTGGAGCTGGAGATCGACGAACCGACGCTTCGGGCTGCCATGACCTCGCTCGGGATGCGCTTCGAGCCATTCGACGCCACCGCGTACGGGTTCGGGTCTGCACCGCCTTGGTTTGCTCCGCGCGACGGGTCGAGCTACCTCGGTTGGTCGTCCGTCGATGAGAGCATCACGATCATCCGCAGCAGCAAGACCAAGCGGGTCTTCGTCGTGCGGACCGAGTTGTGACGCGGTGAGGGCCGTCCGGCCGCCGCCAACCGTCCGGCGTCCTGCGGCCTACATCAGGTCGTCATGCGGGCGGGGCGGGCCCCAACCACTCCCGCCTGCTCCGCCGCCCGCCTCAGGATGCCCTCGACCACCTCGCGCCCGGCGCCGGCGGCCACTGCCTGCGCGGCGACCCTGGCACCGGCCTCCGTGAACAGTTCCATCTGCGCCGGCGGCAGCTCGACCTCGCCGCCGGCCCGCAGTCCGCCAGCAGTCCACGCGCGCACATCGGGCGCACCCGGAGTGACTCCGTGGAAAGTTCGCTCCTCCGCGAGTGCAGGGATCTCGCCCGCTTGTGTCCCGGTGCCGTCCCGTGAAGGGCGTGCGAAGGGCCGAGACGGAGTTCGAGCCGAAGCTGCGCTCCGGGCTGTTCGTGCACGCGTTCTAGGCCGGCCCGGGGAACGGTCCGGACGCCCGCCGCCCTCACGCCTTGGGCGTGCGCTTGCCCATCTTCGAGTCGAGGTACCAGATGCCGCCGCCCTGGTCGCCCACGGCGTGGAGGTGGTCCACGACCTGGCCGACCCGGGCCTCCTCCTCGACCTGCTCGGTGACGTACCACTGCAGCGCCACCTCGCTGGCGTGGTCCTTCTCGGCGCGGGCCAGCTCGAAGAGCGCGCCGATCCGGCCGCTGATGGAGCGCTCGTGCGCCAGCGTCTGCTCGAAGACCTGGATGATGCCGCCGAGCTCGGTGGACGGGGCCGGCACCGCCCGGAGCTCCAGCTTCCCGCCGCGGTCGAGGAGGAAGTCCACCAGGCGGCCGGCGTGCGCCGTCTCCTCGCCGGCCTGCACCCGCAGCCAGTGGGCGAAGCCCCGGAAGCTCTTGCCCTGGCAGTGGGCGCTCATCGCGAGGTAGAGCTGCGCCGAGGCCTGCTCGAGGTTGATCTGGGCGTTCAGGGCGTCCTGCATGGTCTTGCTGATCACGGGGCCACCTCCTGGTGCCTCCGGTCCTAACCGCGCACGTGGCCCGGGGGCCCCTCCCCGACGGGGGGTGCCCCGCTCAGCCCAGCCCGAGCGCCCGCATCCGGCGCCAGAGCGTGCTGCGGGAGAGGCCCAGGGACTCGGCGGTGGCGGCGCGGCTCCAGCGGTTCGCCTCGAGGGCCCGCTCGATCCGGGCGCGCTCCGCGTCCTGGCCGGCGGCGTCGGACGGCACCGGCGCGGCGGCGCGCGGCGCGGGCGCGTGGACCGACGCCCCCGCCGCGGCCGGAGCGGCGACGGCGGGCGGCTCGGCCGGGCGCGCCTCGGCGGCCCCCTCCAGGATCTCCCGGGGGAGGTCCTCGGGCTGGACGGTCTGCCCGGCGGTGATGGTGGCGGCGAACTCCAGCGCGTTCTCCAGCTCGCGCACGTTGCCCGGCCAGGGGTAGGAGAGCAGCGCGCGCACCGTCGCCGGCGAGAGCCGCAGGGCCCGGCCGGTCCGCGCCCCGACCCGCGAGAGCAGCAGCCGGGCGACCGGCTCGATGTCCTCGCGCCGGGCCCGCAGCGGCGGCAGCTCCATGGGGATGACCCGGAGCCGGTAGTAGAGGTCCTCCCGGAACGTCCCGTCGGCGACCGCCCGGCGCAGGTCGCGGTTGGTCGCCGCGATGATGCGCGCGTTGGTGGTCCGCTGCTGGCTGTCGCCGACCCGCTCGTAGGTGTGCTCCTGCAGGACGCGCAGCAGCTTCACCTGGAGGTGGAGCGGGACGTCGCCCACCTCGTCGAGGAAGAGCGTCCCATCGGTGGCGGCCTCGAAGCGGCCCACCCGGTCGCGCACCGCGCCGGTGAAGGCGCCGCGGACGTGGCCGAAGAGCTCGCTCTCCAGGAGGTCGCCGGGGAGGGCGGCGGCGTTGAAGGCGACGAAGGGGCCGCTGCGGCGGGGGGAGTGGGCGTGGACCACCCGGGCCATGACCTCCTTGCCCGTGCCGCTCTCGCCGGTGATGAGGACGGTGGACTCGCTGTGCTGCAGGGTGTCGATGAGCCGGAAGATCCGGGCCATCGCCGGGGCGCGCGAGATGAGGCCCGAGCCGGCCACCGACGTGGCGAGGTCGTTCGCGGCCTCGTCGTCGGGGCGCAGCACGACCAGGTAGACCGCGGCCGGGTCGCAGACGCCGAGCGGGTCGCGCTGCAGCGGGGTCGCCGAGACGCTCATCAGCCGCGGCCCCTCGCCGGCGCCGGGGATCATGGCGCGCCACCCCTCGCGCTTCTCGCCGGCCATCAGCGCGCGCCGGAGCGGGCCGTCCGGGCCGAAGAGCTCGGGCCCGAGCAGCTCCTCGATGGGCGCGCCGCGCAGCCGAGCCAGCCCCTCCGCGCCCACCAGCCCCTCGAGGAGGCGCGAGGCGTAGCGGATGCGGAACTGGGAATCGAGCGCCATGCAGACGCGCCCGAGCGAGCCGAAGGCCGCGTTGACGGCCGAGAAGGCCAGCTCCGCGGGCTCGGTCAGCGGCGGAACGGGGGAGCAGCCGGCTGCGACTTCCTGTGTCATGTCTCACCGCCCTGCAACGAAGCGTGTCGGATCTTGAAACGTGGCGTCGCTTTTCCTGTGAGCCAGCGACGTAACCGCTGGATTCAACGGGTGCCTTGCAAGAGGCGCGACACGGCACGGCGGGCGCAAAGGGTCGCGGCAGGTTGGACCGCCCAGACCCGTCACCGGCGTGTGCCGGTCGGGGCGGATCCCGGGAGATTTCATGAACAAGTCCAGGAAGATGGTCGTCGGAGTGGCGGTGGGCGCCGCCGTCGGGCTCGCCGCGCTGGGCGCCGTGCTCGTGCCGTTCCGAGGGGATGCGGCCAGCCCGGGCAAGCCGGGGCCGCGTCCCCACTTCGATCACACGCCGGTCTTCACCCAGAAGTTCGAGAGCCCCCAGGCGGTGACGCTGGCCTGCCTGAAGTGCCACCCGGACGCCGCCGAGGTGATGAAGACGGCGCACTGGACCTGGCTCGGCAACGAGGTCGAGATCGCCGGCCACCCCGGGAAGCAGCGCATCGGGAAGAAGAACGTCATCAACAACTTCTGCATCGCCACCCGGGGCAACGAGCGGGCCTGCATGAAGTGCCACGCCGGCTACGGCTGGCTGGACGCGAGCTTCGACTTCTCCCGGAAGGAGAACGTCGACTGCCTGGTCTGCCACGAGCACAGCGGCACCTACGTGAAGGGCGTCGGCGGGGTCCCGGCCCCGGGCACCGACCTGCTCGCGGCGGCGCGGTCGGTGGGCACCCCGGGCCGCGACAACTGCCTCACCTGCCACGCCTACGGCGGCGGCGGCCAGGCGGTGAAGCACGGCGACATCGACTCCTCGCTGGTCCACCCCGCCTCCGACGTGGACGTGCACATCGGGCGCTACGCCTTCCTCTGCGTGGACTGCCACGGCGGCCCGAACCACCAGATGAAGGGCCGGGCCTTCTCGGTGAGCGTCGAGGACTCGAACGGCGTCTCCTGCCAGTCCTGCCACGGCCGCCCCCCGCACCGCGACGCCCGCATCGACCGCCACCTCTCCGCGGTCGCCTGCCAGACCTGCCACATCCCCTCCTTCGCCCGGCGGATCCCGACCAAGGCCGACTGGGACTGGAGCAAGGCCGGCGACCCGAAGCGCAAGGAGGACGTGCACAGCTACCTGAAGATCAAGGGGGAGTTCCGGTACGAGGAGGACGCGATCCCCGAGTACCGCTGGTTCAACCTGAAGGTGGACCGCTACCTGCTCGGCGACAAGATCGACCCGAAGAAGGTCACGCCCTTGAACCCGCCGCAGGGGAGCATCCTCGACCCCACCGCGAGGATCTGGCCCTTCAAGATCCACCGCGGCAAGCAGCCCTACGACGCCGGGTACGACTACCTCTTCCCGCCGGTCACCGGCGGCGAGAACGGCTACTGGACCAACTTCAACTGGGACAGCGCCTTCCGGCTGGGCGCCAAGGCCTCGAACATCGCCTACAGCGGGAGGTACGGCTTCGCCCCCACCGAGATGTACTGGCCGTTGAACCACATGGTGGCGCCCAAGGAGCAGGCGCTCGCCTGCACCGACTGCCACGGCGCGTCCGGCCGCATGGACTGGAAGGCGCTGGGCTACACCGGTGACCCGATGAAGGTCGGAGGCCGCAAGTGAACGCCCTCGCCCGCACCCTGATCGCCGTCCTGCTGGCCGCCGCCTCCGTCCCGGCCGGCGCCCAGCAGGCCGTGAACCCCATCCACCCGCTGGTGGCGCCGCTCGACTCGCTCGGGCGCCCGGCCCGGACCTCGGCCGAGGTCTCGGCGGACAACACCTGCGGCGCCTGCCACGACGCCCGCTGGATCGGCGAGCACACCGCCCACGGCGCCGGCAAGGCCCGGGCCACCTGCCTCCAGTGCCACGTGGACGGCGGGAAGCTCGAGGTCACGCCGGCCACGCTCGGCGCCGACGGCCGGCTCCGGCGCGACGCGATCCGCATCGGCTCGCCGCGCCCGGCGAACTGCGGCGCCTGCCACGGCCTGGTGGCCGGCACCGGCGCCCCCGTCGCCCTCCCGGCCGACTTCGAGGCCGCCCCGGTCCCCGGCCGCGCCTGGTCCCTGACCCAGGGCGAGGGGGCGGTGGTCTCGCCGCAGCGGGTGGCCGACTCCTTCCTGAACGTCGCCGGCAAGGAGGCGCGCACCGGCCCCTGGGACGTCCACGCCGCCAAGCTGGTGGACTGCGTCGCCTGCCACTACGCCGGCAACAACCCGGGGCGGACCGACCAGCGCCGCGAGGAGCTGCGCTACGTGACCGACGACCCGCGGCGCATCTCCACCGCCGAGTTCCTGCAGCGCCCCGACCACCGCCTGGCCGAGCCCGACTGCCGCTCCTGCCACGACGCCCTGAAGACCCACGCCTTCCTCCCCTACCGCGAGCGGCACATGGAGGTGCTCGCCTGCCAGGCCTGCCACGCCCCGGACCCGGTCGGCCCGGCGGTCGAGATGGTGGACGCCACCGTGTCCACCCCGGCGGGGAGGCCGGCGGTGGTCTACCGGAACCTGGACCGGGCCGAGGGCGAGCCCCTGAACGCCGCGCCGGTCCGCCCGCTCCGGCCCCTGCTGGTGGTGAAGACCGCGGCCGACGGCGCCCGCCGCCTCACCCCGGTGAACGTGGTGGCCCGCTGGCGCTGGATCTCGCGCGCCGACGGCCAGGAGATCCCCTTCACCCTGGTCTCGCAGGCCTTCTTCGAGCGCGGCGCCCCGGCCCCGGAGGTGCTCGCGGCCCTGGACGCGGACCGCGACGGCCGCCTGTCGCGCCGCGAGCTGCGGCTCGACACCCCGGCCAAGGTCGAGGCGGTCGCCTCCCGGCTCCGCTCCCTCGGCGTCGTCGACCCGGTCGTGGACGGCGAGATCGAGCCGCACGTCATCGCCCACGGCATCCAGGGGCGCGACCAGGCGCTCCGGGACTGCGCCGGCTGCCACGCCGCCGACTCCCGGCTGGGCGGGGACTTCCCCGTCGCCCCCTACGTGCCCGGCGGCGTCGCCCCGCGCCCGCCCGACGCCCACCGCATCGACCTCGCCGGCGTCATCGGCCCGACGCTCTCGGGCGGCCTGGAGTTCCGCCGCGCCCCCGACGTCGCGCCGGCCGGCCTCCACGTCCTCGGCCGCAGCCGCCAGTCCTGGACCAACCGGGTGGGCTTCGGGCTCTTCCTGGCGGTGCTCGTCGGCGTCCTGCTGCACGGCTTCGTCCGCTGGGCGCTGCGGCGCAAGGCCCGCGCCGCCATCCGGGCCCGGCCCCAGGTCCCGCTCCGGGAGGAGTACGTCTTCGGGCGCTACGAGCGGCTCTGGCACTGGACCATGGCCCTCTCCGGCCTGGTGCTCATCGCCACCGGCGTGGTGGTCCACAACGCCGGCGAGGAGTGGCCCCTGAGCCTGGCCACGGCGGTGACGATCCACAACGCCTTCGCCGTCGCGCTGATGGTGAACGGCTTCCTGGCGCTCTTCCACCACCTGGTCACCGCGGCCATCCGGAACTTCATCCCGCACCCGCGCGGCCTGCTGGGGTCGATCCTGGAGCACGTCGAGTACCAGTCCCGGGGCATCTTCTACGGCGACCCGCACCCGGAGAACCCGGCCGGCCACAAGCTGAACCCGCTGCAGCAGCTGACCTACCTGGCCCTGCTGAACGTCCTCTTCCCGCTGCAGATCGTCACCGGCCTGCTAATCTGGGCGGTGGGCCACTGGCCCTCGGTGGCGCTGGCGGTGAACGGCCTCCAGGTCATCGCCCCGCTCCACAACCTGGGCGCCTGGCTGTTCCTCAGCTTCTTCGTCCTCCACGTCTACCTGGTCACCACCGGGCGCCGGGTGAGCGAGCACGTCCGCTCGATGATCACCGGCTACCAGGCGGTCCACGCCGACGACACCGAGCCCCAGGGAGCCTGACATGTCCAGCGAACCCCGCGAACCCCGGAAGTACCTCGACCCCTACCTCGCCGGGGCGATCCTCGGCGTGGTCCTCTTCGCCACCTTCTTCGTCACCGGGGGCGGCCTCGGCGCCTCGGGCGGCCTGTCCCACGTCCAGACCGGCGTCCTCAAGGTGGTCGCCGCCGGCCACGTGGACCGGGTGGCCTACTTCGCCGACATGGGGGGAGGGGACCGGAACTCCTGGGCCAACTCCACCGTCTACATGCTGTTCGGGACGCTCCTCGGCGGGCTGGCCTCCGGGCTGCTCTCCCGCCGGGTGCGGGTCGAGCTCCGCAAGGGGCCGCGCATCTCCTCGGGGGTCCGCCTGGCGATGGCCCTCGTCGGCGGCGGGCTGATGGGCTACGGCGCCCGGATGGCGCGCGGCTGCACCTCGGGCCAGGGGCTCTCCGGAGGGGCGGTGCTCTCGGTCGGCAGCTTCGCCTTCCTCCTCGCGATCTTCGTCAGCGGCTACGCGCTGGCCTGGTTCTTCCGCCGGCTCTGGACCTGACCGGGAGACCCGCCATGGCACCCTTCGACCTCTCGACCCTGGGCGGCGCCTTCGTCTCGGCGCTGATCTTCGGCGGCTTCGGCTTCGCCTTCGGCTTCGTGATGGAGCAGGCCGGCTTCGGCGACACCCGCAAGCTCGCCGGCCAGTTCTACCTGACCGAGATGACGGTGGTGAAGGTGATGTTCACCGCCATCGTCGTCTCCGCCGTGCTGGTCGCGGGCGCGACCAGCCTGGGCCTGCTCGACATGAGCCGGGTGTTCGTGAACCCGACCTTCCTCTGGCCCGGCATCGTCGGCGGCCTGATCATGGGGGTCGGCTTCGTGATCGGCGGCTTCTGCCCCGGGACCTCCCTGGTCGCCGCCGCCACCCTGAAGCTCGACGGCGTGGTCTTCGTGCTCGGCGCCCTCGTCGGCGTCTGGCTCTTCGGCGAGACGGTGGGCGGCTTCGAGCCCTTCTGGCTCTCCTCGGCCATGGGCCGCTTCACCATCCCCGACTGGCTGGGGATCTCCACCGGCGCCGCCGTCGTCCTCCTCGTCGGCGTCGCGCTCCTGATGTTCGCGGGGGGCGAGTGGGTGGAGCGCTGGAGCGCGTCGCGCAGGCCCGGCGTCGAGCCGGCCGTCCCGGCGGCGCCCTCCCGCGTCCGCGCGGCGCGGCTCGCCGGCGCCGGCGCGCTCGTGCTGGTGGCGGCGGTGCTCGCCGTCCGCGGCGACCCGACGGCGGCGCAGCGCTGGCGCTGGACCTCGGCGGCCACCAAGAAGCTCCTGGCCGACCGGGCGGTGCTGGTCCACCCGGCGGAGGTGGTGGC